>JACRGB010000039.1 GCA_016212505.1 Microcaldota archaeon | reverse complement strand
TGCTATTTTAGAATCAAGGTTAGATGGGAGGACACTCACTGTCCTAGAATCAAGCGAGATAACTTTATTTGAATTAGAGTGGAAACGACACCCTCCGACAATAAAAGATGAGCAATCCCAAGTTTAGAAAAATTGCTGCGGAAATGGAGTGAAGTAAAATATTATTAGAATAATAAAAAGTATTCCCAATAAAAATGAAACTAGATTACACAAAAAGCTCACAAAAAAAGCGCGCTTTAGCGATAAGTTTGCAAATAGTTTAAAGTATAGTATGGCTTCGGCAACAAATGCAAAAAGTTCTGAGAATGCAATCTGATCGCGATAGGAGATGGAAAAGGAAGGAAGAAAAGAGGGAAAAACAAACCAGACAAATGGTAAGGTTATTGTATTTGCAATTAGAGAGTTAATTACAATTGTTTTTGTTGAGTATGATTTACGAAGAAGAAAGATAAGCATCAGACTCTCTATGAAAAGAGTAAGCAAATATGCCCCTAAAAAACCTAAATTCATCTTTTCATCCAGAAGGTGCAAAATAGAGTTCCTAGTAAAATAAACGTAGGGGCACAACCTTTCAAAAAGCCTAGTGGGTCATCAGGAGCTTTTTTGATCACTATATCGGACTCATTAATGTCTGATAAATTGAGATTTGACAGATTTCCGAACGTTCTATTATCAGGGGGAAGAGAATTATTTGTAGGAACCTTATTATCAGTTAAGTTCAAATGGTCAAGGCTAATATTCACGATCCATGTTCCCTGGGTAAACCCGGATTCAGGACCAAAACGCTTTTGGCCATCATCAAGCGTAAATGCAAAGCGGCCGCGGGTCGGATAATAGCATGGATTGAACTTGTAGTACCAATAATCATTAGTACATACGCCTTTTGAGCAGGTAAAATTAACTTCCCGCTCGCCGGTTGGGCCCGGGCCAGGGGCCAAGGTACAAACATAGGAAAGGGAAATATTCCCCTGATAGTAATCCTGATCCTTTAGGAATATGACCTTTATGTTAGGTTCTGGTGGAGGCGGTCCGACATCTGCGAAAACAAAAGAAGCCATTAACAAAACTAACAATAACGCCAAAGATATGATTTTCATACCAACCGTCCTTTTTCAGTTACAAATACCACCACTCTAAGTGAAAATAAGATTGACTGCTTGAGGGCATTTGATGCCATTTTGTAGTACCATTGGTTTCTGAGGTTGATGGTGCTTAGGAGGTCCTTGAACGCCTCTTTTTCACCAGGGCCCATCTTGCTTTCAGTTACTTTCTTGTGCTCTTTGCCATCAATTATCGTGACTTCTTCCTGTTTTCCTATTTGTTTCTTTGCCTGCTCATACCAAGGAGGAAGGGATGAACGCTTCTTTGCAATCGCAAAGACAAAATCACCAAGGGTAAGTACCCGTTGGCTGACCTGTTTCTTTGCAAGCTCTTCTGCCTGGTCTTTTGGCATGCCGCCTTTCATAAGTTCATTTGTCCTTTTTTGAATGGAACTGAATGCCTCCATCCAGGGCAAAGTTGCTGCATCATCTACTATGGCCTTGTGGTCTGCTGAAGCGTAACTGAGGGTTGCCATTGCAAGCAAGTTGAATGGGATAAATGACGAAACCGGTCTCTTCTTTGCATGCATTTTCAGGATTGCAACGCGTGATTCGTAATCTGGTTCCGGAATAAGTATGGTTTTGCTGAAACGGCCCGATCGCCTTAATGCAGGATCAACATCCCAGGGAGCGTTGGTTGCTGCAATAATAAGCACATTGGCATTGTTGGCTTCAACACCATCTATTTCATAAAGCATCTGATTTACTGCCATGCGCATGTATTGCTGACCTTCCTGCTGGTCCCTTCGGCCACCAATGGCATCGACTTCATCAAAGAACAATAAGCAGGGGGTGTTTTTTCTAGCGAGCTCGAAAACTTTGTGGATATTTTTTTCGGTATTACCCACGTACATGTCGAGTAAGTCGGATAATTTTGCGTTGATAAAGCCGGCCTGGCATTCGCCCGCTGCTGCTTTTACAATAAATGTTTTCCCGCATCCGGGAGGACCGTACATCAAAATCCCGCCGCCGCCCAATTTGCCGTATTTGCGTGCAAGTTCGGGATTCATCATAGGGTAAACAATGGACTTGCGGATTTCTTCCTTCATTTTGGTCATGCCGGCAACATCATTGAAAGTCATATTCGGCTTGGTAAGCATCTTTACATCTGCAGTGCCTCCTTCGCCACCGCCGCCTTTTCCTTCCTGATCTTTTTTGGCCTTGGCACTCTCTAAGTGGGTTTTCGCTTCAGTAAGATCGGGGTTTAGTTCCAAAGCTTTTGTGTAATCGGTTATTGCGCTTGCAATGCCGCCCGCATATTCGTATGCAAGCCCCCTTAGATGATATGCTTCTGCAAAATCAGCCTTAAGTGAGATAACTTTTGTAAAATCATCAATTGCTTTCTCATATTCCTCTATACTCGCATAAGAAAGCCCGCGGTTGTAAAATGCCTTAAGATAATTCGGATTTAGGTTGATTGCCTTATCATAATCTTTTATCGCGCTCTGGAAATCCTGCTTTCGGTAGAATGCATCCCCCCGGTTATTGTATATTATCGGGTTTTGGGGGTCCAATTCCATCGACTTGGTGTAATCTGCGGTTGATTTGTCGAAATTCTTTAGTTGGTAGTACGATAGGGCCCGATTAAAGTAGGCTTCTGAGAAAACCGGATTCAGAAGGATAGCCATGTTATAGTTTTCTATTCCTTTCTCGTAATCTGACTTTTCATAATAATCGTTACCCATCTGGTAGTATGTTTTTGCGTCAGTCGGGTTTGGTTTTCGCTCTACCATCTGCAATCACTTTGAGTTTGCTAATTTATGCTCGCATTATTCGCGTTATTACAGATGCACAACTATCTTTTTAAGCTTATACAAAACCAACCTGAGAGTTACTACTCTTGCAGTTAATATTTTATCTCCTGTGGTTTGTATAAATTTTCCCTTACTTCAATTTCCTTGCTCCGATTGCGCAAGTGCCTGCAGGGTAATCTGCTCTTCGATCCTTAGCAACTGGTTGTATTTTGCAGTTCGCTCGCCCCGGGCGGGTGCTCCGGCCTTAATATAACTGGCATTAATTCCCACTGCAAAATCACTGATGAAACAATCTTCGGTCTCACCTGAGCGGTGGCTTACGATTATATTAATGCGGTTATCTTTACACATTTTTGCAGCACTTAATGCCTCAGTAACCGTTCCGATCTGGTTTATTTTCAATAGAAGTGCGGTCATCGAGCCCTCTTCTATTGCTTTCTTTATACGAACCGGATTTGTAACGACTAAATCATCTCCAACAATCTGCACTCCGCGAATAGCTTTAGCTAGAGCAGAAAATGCGGAAAAATTCTCCTCATCAAAAGGGTCCTCGATGCTTTTTATCGGGTATGCTTTTGCCAAATCAACATAATAATCGAGCAATTCGCTATCCCGAAGCGTTTTCGAATCTATCATATAGCGGTCATTGGAAAAAAAAGATGATGCAGCGCAATCTAATGCAAATGAGCATTCCTTGCTATATCCTGCCTCATCTGCTGCAGCAACAAGCGAATCGAGTGCCTTATAGGTATTGTCAATTGGAGGGGCATAACCACCTTCATCGCCAACGTTTCTTGCAGTTACCCCGTAATTCTTTGCAAGCTGTTTGCCAAGAACGTGGTAAATCTCCGAGGCCATGGCCAGGCGCTCGGAAAATGAGTCGGATTCTGGAATAATCATAAATTCCTGAACTGCCAGTTTTCCTCCGGCATGTTTTCCTCCATTTATGACATTGAACATTGCATGTGGAAGAGTTTTTCCTCCCAAATAATCATGAAGGAGTTTTTTGTTTGATCCGGCGGCTGCCCTCAGCAGGGCCATCGAGGTTGCGACAATTGCATTGGCACCAAGGTTACTTTTATTCGGGGTCCCGTCTAGTGCTATCATCTTCTTATCCAGCTCCTGCTGGTTGGAAATATCCATCCCTATTAAGGCGGGTGCAATTATTGAATTAACATTTTCAACTGCCCGCAGAACCCCTTTGCCTAAATATCTCGGCTCGCCGTCACGAAGTTCATATGCCTCGTATTTTCCAGTTGAAGCTCCGCTTGGTGCTGCTGCACTTCCAAAACCATCTTCGGAAAATACTTCAACTTCAACAGTAGGATTTCCGCGTGAATCTAATATCTCCCGGGCCCAGATAGCAGTAATTTTCATAGAAAATACTAAACGAAGATAAAGTTAATAATTAGTATTTATTGTAGGGTTCGACTAGTGTAACGTTCGACCTGCAACCTGATCTGGATCTTCTTGCTCAGAAGCTGCAGGGGCTTTGATATAAAGTTCAAGAGAGGCTAAGAATCCGGTTTTAGCTCGAACTTCAAGTTTCATAAGATGAGTGTTTTTTACTAAATGAGCTTTTATCGTAGCTGCAACTGCCACAGCAGCGTAGATATAATCAAATAACTGAGTTGTTGGAGCGAGTAAAGAAAGAGGGCCAAGTGCAATAAATACATATTTAAAAAATTCTAAACCGCGCTTAAAAAGATTAATACTATCAATTGCCTCATTTGCAAGAATTAATCTTTCTTCTGGTGGAATTATTCGAGTTTCTATAAAGCCGGATAACTCACCATCAGATGATAAGATCTGGAACAAGTGTATTTTCAGAGGAGTGGAATCCGCTGCTTCCTTGCTCATACTTACAACTCCAGGCTTAAGTGCAAAAACAGGATTTCCTTTTCGATCTTTTTGTAAAAGATAATCATACGGAGCTAAGTTTTCTTGAAGTCTAGCTAGTTCTGCTCGTCTTTCCCGAACTCCTTGCCGATAAGTTCGCCATCTGACAAATGGATTGACTCTGGAAATTGAAGCATCCTTTAAACTTTGATCAGACATAAGTTTGATGTGCTATGAATGCTTTTTAACACTTTCTTTATGTAATTTACCACAACTATAATTATTTATTTTCATTTAATCAATAGAAATTAGACGGAGAGGACAAATAATGGAACTAGTATTTGACAATCAGAAGATGGATAAAGAATTCGTTGGCCCTATAAGTTCGCTTTTGCGCGAACTGAAAGTGATGCGCGAAGAGGTAGTCGTAAAAGTTAATGGAAAGTTAGCTCCTGAAACATTGAAGGTAGGAAAAAACGATTCTGTTGAAATAATCAAGGTAGTTTTCGGTGGATAAATGCCATTGCGGTGCTGAGCCGTCTGTTTTTCTTAATTATTCAAATGCACACCTTTGCCAGCAGCATTTCATTCATATGTTTGACAAAAGGTTCCGTGCTACGGTCAGGAATAACCAAATGATAAAGAAAAATGATAGGGTTGCAATTGGTTTATCAGGCGGAAAAGACAGCATGGTTTTGCTGCATTCTTTAGCCGAACTAAAAAAAGATTTGCCATTCGAACTTGTTGCAATTACAATTGATGAAGGGATCAAGGGATATCGGGAAAAAACCATAAAGGTTGCGAAAGCTGAATGTGTTAAGCTTGGCGTCGAGCACTTTGTTTTCTCTTATGAAAAAGAAGCAGGAAAAACAATGGATGAAATAGTTAGTGACAATTCTGAAGATATTCCATGCAGCCATTGTGGAGTAATGAGAAGATATTTGCTGAACCGAAGCGCAAGGGAAGTCAATGCAACAAAAATGGCAACTGGCCATAACCTGGATGATATGGCCCAAACAATAATGATGAATATCATGCGCAATGAACCAGCTAGATTAGCAAGATTAAATGAACCAATGCTCAAGGACGCAAAGTTTGTTCAGCGGATTAGACCATTAATGGTTACACCAGAGCGCGAAGTTGCAATTTATGCCATCATGAAAGATATTGAATTAGAAAGGATGGAATGCCCCTACGCACGTTTTGCGTTTCGCGGACATATTAGAAAGATGATCAATGAAGCAGAAGAGAAATATCCAGGAACAAAATTCAAAATAGTTAATTCTTTGCTGGAAATGGAAGATGCTTTACGTGCAAAATATTCCAAAGGAGCAGTGCTTTCTGCATGTGAAAAGTGTGGAGAACCATCTTCAAGCAATTTGTGCATGTACTGCAAAACAGTTAAGTTCGTGAACAGAAAATTAGTCTAAAGCAGCAAATATATATCTTGATTTCTAATTTAAGTTATGGAAATCATCTTTCTCGGCAGTGGTGGAGGCCGAGTAAATCTCGTAAAGCAAATACGCGGCACAGGAGGATTTAGGATAAGTTCTGATTCTGCCAAAATTCATGTTGATCCAGGCCCAGGTGCATTATTAGCTTCGATAAAGACAAAGCAAGATCCTGCTAAACTTGATGCAATAGTCATTAGCCATGGCCATGTTGACCATTTTTCAGATGCAATGGTACTTATGGAAGGAATGAGCGGCTTTGGTTCAAATAAAAGAGGAATACTTATTGGAAGCAAGCAGGCGATTGAAGGTACAGATAAGGGAGATCGGGCAGTTCATCTTTATTATCAAAATCGGGTTGCAGAAGTTTACGCTGCAGCTCCGGGGGATAGGAAAACTTTCCAGACTGCAAAGGGATCTTTTGAAATGGAATTTATTGGAATGATCCACGATGAGAAAACTGCGGTAGGGTTTAAGCTCGAGATGGATGGTAAAATGATTGGATACATAACTGATACAGAATATAAGGAAAGCTTTGGGGAAGCGTTTTCAGGTTGTGATTTACTAATTGTAAATTGCCTCAAACCATCAGGAGATAAGTATCATGGCCATTTGACAACTGGCGATACAATCAAAATTCTCAAAGGAGCAAAACCAAAACAGTGTGTCATAACACATTTAGGGATGAAAATGATTGGCATTGGCGAAAAGGAAGCAAAGAAAATAGAAAAGGAAAGCGGGGTAAAAACTATTGCAGCAGAAGATGGGATGAAATTGGTTGTTTGAGATTAGAATTCTAATTCTCGTGCATTTTCAGAAAGATCTTTCAAAAGAATTGGAGGAAGATTCAGTCCTAGCATCTTATCCGGTATACAGGTAGGATCAAGAGCAAATTTTCTCACTTCTGGGCTTGAGATTCCACCTACTACTAAGCGATTATCAGGCTGCAATAAATCATAAACAACATAAGAAACACGCTGCCGATTTAGATTAATCCAGGGAAGGGAAACGAGGCCGGACAGATCAGGGAGAGTAGGATATCTATGCCGGGCAGTACCTGAATGCCATATGCCACCAATGAATGGGTAAACATCGAACCCAAAAGAATAAAGTGATCCTGAAGCATTTTTAGAGAAAAACCCGGTTTTTGGATCGACATTAGCTATATCAGGAACGCCGCCAGAAACAAAGATAGATGATGGGGAGATAAGTTTTCTTTTTTTATCAGTTGGCCCATAGCTCGGGAAACGCCCTGGAAGAGGATCGATTAACAGTGCAGTGTGGGACTGGGAAAGAAGAGGCAGTTCTTCAGCGGGTATATGATCGAGCAAATCGTCCAATCTCAAAGCAAAACGCCCAGATAGGACATCGTGTTGCTTTCCCCGCTCGAAAAATGAGTAAGTACGGGTTCCGGACCAAGCAAGAACCTCGCGAGCCCAAAAAGGTGCAACCTCATCTACAATTTTAATTTCGTATGAACTGAAAGTAGACCTATATTCAGGATTGGAAAAATGCTTATATAAAGTACGCAGGGGCGGCAATCCTCCTTGCGTATGAGCAGCATTGCGCGCACGAATCCAGTTAGTCTGATGATTTACTGGAACAATTCTTTCACGGAAACGAAGTTTTAGTGAACGGTCGGCAGTCAGTACAATCACCTTAGCAAAGCAATATTTCCGCTAAATTTGGTTATGCGCTCATCATCACCAAGAACACCTAAGCCAATGATGTCAACTTGATCAATGGGTTTGCCTGCAACTCTGTTCGTATAATCCGCATAGTACGTTGTTGACTGCGCTTCTCGAGTAAACAACATATATTTCAGATTGTTCTTCTTAGCACGCTCAAGAAGATTTTTCCAGTTATTCTTATTTTGCTTGAGAATAAGGATGGGAATTTTTGTGATTGGAATATAAGTAATATCTTTTCCTTCAATCTGCTCGCCTAAGAGATTTTCTTCCTTGTTGAACAAGCCTGAAGCAATGCAAGCTGCCGCATTTGCCAAAAAGCCCGGGCCCAAATTTTCATTTAATACGATGGCAATTTTCATAATAAGTTATAATCAATGTTAATATTTATACGTTCTGTTATTTTCTTAACAATATTTTAGAAATGTTTTTAAATTCTAACAAACACTAAAACCAATGAGCAATATGGTCACCATACAGGAATTAGTTAATGAAGAACTTAGAAAAAGCCCAATACTTGTAGACATGCTTCAGCAGGAACTTGTCAATGTTAATGCGGTAGCAACTAAGCTTCATACTAAAATAGAGAAAAAACGCGGTAAGAAAGTAGAATTGCCTGCCATCGGCATGGCAATCAGAAGATTTATGGAGGAGTATTTAGGCAAAGCAATATTCCAGTGGAATTTTCCAAAGGATCTTGAAGTTTCAACAAAATCAAAAATTTATGAAGTTGCAATTGAGAAGACTCCAGACATACCCAAAATACTGGACCATCTTTACAAGCACATAAAAAGGCAGAAAGGAGAGGTCTTATCAGTTATTGAAGGCACTTATGAAATTGCAATATTTACTAATCAGACGAATAAGAAATATGTCCTAGAGGCCATTAAAGGCCAGATTATAACTTCGGAGTTGGACAATCTGGCGTATGTAACGGTAAACTGGGCAAAAATAACCAAGGATATTCCAGGAGTTTACTATCGGATTACACGAGAACTTGCACTAAAAAATATTTCAATTCAAGCGATGCATACTATTGGCGCGGAGATGATGTTGCTATTCAAAGAGGAAGTACTTGTTGATGCATATTCTACGATTGGAAATCTGTTGGCTCAAGAAAAATAGTTAAAATGAAATAGTTTACCGGTAATAAAACGTTGCAAATTAATTGGCAACTGCCTTTGCAACTTGTATTTTAGCAATTTCATCTGCAGCAATTTTCTCATTAATTATCGCAGAAACTTCCAGATCTAATTGTTGCAAAAAATTTAAGTACTTTTGAGTCAAGGTTAATTTTATACAATTTTGCACGGTTTATTGTCCTAGTCGGACTGATGATTTGGAATTTTTCAAGGGTTGGAAAAATTTCATGAACGGTCTTCCAGCTAAGACCGGTTTCCCTAGCTATGTCGGCTTGGGAAAAATCAAAACTTGGTTCATCTAAAAGAAAATCAAGAACCTTCGACAATGCATTGTTGTTAAATAAATCTTCCATCATTTTCATCACTTAAACTAATTATTAACCTAAATCCTTTTACATCCTACTTCTTATGGAAAGCAATGCAGCCTTAACCCTAATTCCATAGGCGCAATAAAAAACCTGCTCTCAATTTGAAAAGTGCAGAAAACTAAGCTTAAGGGAACTGTAAAAACTATTGGAGCATAACCCACTAATCAACTTTTGATGTTTTCCAAGAAAGATATAAACTCGTCCACTTGCCTTCTTACATCGCCTAAAGATTGAAACGCATGATCAAAGATCGTGGCAAGTAATCCTAAATGTTCCTCAAAAGGCGTTTTATGGCTAATTTTTCCTTCATGGAGACGCAAAATTGGTTTTGTAAAAGCAGTAAGCAATCCTAATTCGATTCTTACTCCATATGAATCCTGTGGAATCAGTATTGCACCATCACAAGTTCTGCACCATTCCAAATCCCTTTTCATAAAAATATTTGGATCAATCTCTTTGCCCCATTTTTCTTCTCTAAATGCGCACCAGGTTGCTACGCCTCTTGCTTCTGCGGCTCTATCGATCGCTTCTACAAGATTTCTCACTCTAGTAATTGCTTTGGAGTCACCTAACGCTCCAGTAATTGGAGTAAGTATGAAAATGGAAGTTGATTTCTGCTTAGAAACAGTCAGAATATCAACCCTCCAAAGGGAACAATTGGTGCAACTTCAAAGTCAGCTGGGAATCGAAGAAATCTACTGGTGATTTCCATTTCAATAGTGGTTATTCCACCGCATATTTCGAAATATTTCCTAAGAGCTTCAACAATTGCTTTTGCATCTCCCACGTGTGCTAGCTGTAGGGTAAATATCTGTTCTTTGGGAGTAAGAATTTTGAAAAATCCGTTTTCTATAAGTTGTTCTTGAAGAAATCCAAGCTCTAGTTCTAGCGGAGCTTCAAGATGAATATCTGTTGCTTTACTTTTTCCAGAAGGAACTGAAACGAGTCCAGTTATCCTAAATGGAAATGGAATCACAGATTTAAATTGTGTTATTGGAAAATGGATTCTTCGATCGGTTGCTATTGCTTCCTCTTCAACGTATCCTCTGAACGAGCGGTCTTTTTTTAATGCCAGCGCTACTTTAGTCCATACCTCATCGACTTTGTGTTTTTCATCTCCCTTGAAAGTAAAATGATGGGTAGGGCAAGAATGATTTACTTTTGGATCTGGAGTTATCGGATCTTCAAAAAGACCAAGCCCAATTAATCGCCTGCCTAGCGCTCGATTTGTTTGGTAGCAATTGACATGAATATGATATTCGGTTGCGTTTTTTCTCATCTAACCAACTCCACTCTCTTCCTAATCCACTTTCCTAAACTAACCACGACAACCTTATATTTAAAGAATGTGTTCCCCTTAGTGGGATACAACATGAACGTAAAAATTCTGGAAGAAATTGGCCTTACAAATGGCGAGATAAAGACCTATCTTGCATTGTTAAAGCTAGGTTCCAGCTCCACAGGCCCAATTGCAAAACAATCTCAAGTATCGCGATCTAAGTTGTACTCAATTCTTGATAAGTTAGAAAAGAAAGGACTTGCCTCTCACATAGAAAAAAGCGGAGTGATATATTTTCAGGCAGTTGAACCATCCAAAATCAAGGATTATTTAAAAGAAAAGGAAAATTCTTTAAGAAAACTAGAAGAAGACTTTGATAAATTCTTGCCTCAGTTGCAAGGTTACTATCAAAATGCAGAGAAAGTCCAGAATGTCAGTTTTTATCAGGGAACGAAAGGTCTTGCTGTTGCACATGAACACACTTATTTGAAATTGAAAAAAGGCGATGAGTATTATTATTTGGGGATACCGTCCTACCAGGCAGAGGGCATCCACAATTACTGGAGAAAAGATCACTTGAGGAGGGCAGAGGAGGGAATAAAGTGCAGGCTTTTGTTCAATAAAGATACGCAAAAAGAAGTACTGCAGCACAGGAATAGCCAACCCAGATGCGAAGCAAGATATATGCCTACAGATATCAAAACACCTGCATATTTTCTGATCTATAAAGATACAGTAATGATAGCGATTGCATCAAAAGAACCCATTGCAATAGAAATAGTCAGCCAGGACATTGCAGATTCGTTTAAGGCATATTTTCTTGAGTTTTGGAAACGGTCAAAACCATTTCGGTAGCTTTTTAAGCAGTTAAGTGATAACATTATCTGGTAAGCTGACCTTGTATCTGCGTGCCGTTGAGAAACGGAATCCGGCCTAGCCGGTATGTAAGGGCTCCGAACTAGAGTACACGAGCAGAATGAAGAGCTTACCAATTATAAGTCTGCTTTTGCTCTCATCAACCCATTTTATAAACAGTTTGATATACTATCTTGAATGCGGGTAAGTCCACGGATAACTGTGTACCGGATGGTGCACGTTTTGCTTATCTGTGGGGCCGCTTTATCATCATAAACTAATTTCTTCCTTACCACAATTTTTGATTCGGATTTTTATCAGGTCATAATAGGAATTATCCCCATGAGTAAATTTACGATTTATAGTCCAAGCAATGAAATCAACAACCTGTAGCTCTTGACACACATGGGATTCGAGATGTTTTATCTCTAAAATGATATTCTTTTGTTTCTCGATAATTTTATTGGAAATATAATTATCAAAATCTTTCCGGATCAACTGGTTACTGTCTTTCTTATCAATTGTAATTATTATTTTGTCAGTACTGATGCTTATATGCTCAAAAAGAGTGCCACAAATTATATTGTATAATTTATTTTTTTCCGAGAATAGAACAGAACTGATTTTTTCTTTTGGAATAGCTATTGCAGAAATCGAACATTCGATGGATAAAAGTCTTCGTAGAACGAATTTTCGTATTTCCTCAGTAGAATTATTTGCCTTTATTTCAGCTAATTCCTTGAGTTTTTTCTTGATTTTTCTTTCCCTTAGACGCTTAATTATTCTCCCTATCTTTATTGGTTCGTGAGTTGAAAGTGCTACAATGGAAAAAAACTTTGACCCAAGTTGTCCTAGATCTCCGCTTTCATCAATGAATATATATTCAACGTGTTTGTTGTTTCGGTAGAGTTGAAATATCACAACATAGTTTGTTTGAAAGGTCGGTTATAAAGAAGAGGTGACACACATCATTTCCGCGGAAATGAAATCACTCTATTGAAAATACCCATTACTGCGGAAATTATGGCTCTTTCATACAATGTCGAGAATGAGCCAACGATACAGCTTCTTTTAAACAATTCTACTGATAATTTCTTCTGATACTTATGTTGCAAGAAAGATACGACCGAGCAGTCGAAGAAAAAATACAGAAAGCATGGCAAGAGGCCAACCGTTACGCTTTTGATGAAAATGATACAGTTAGGCCAATATATTCGATAGATACTCCTCCGCCATTTACAAGCGGCGAACTGCACATGGGCCATGTTCTATCCTATAGTTACATTGATTTTGTCGCGCGGTTTATGCGGATGCGTGGGTTCAACGTTTATTATCCGCAAGGCTGGGATACACAAGGTTTTCCTACCGAAGTTAAAGTGGAAAAGAAATATGGGAGGCTGCCACCACTTGAGTTTCGGGCAAAATGTATTGAATGGACCATTGAAATGATTGGAAAAATGAAAAACCAGATGAACCAGATCGGCCTTTCACCGGACTGGAAATATGAATATCGCACAATGGATCCAGAATATCATAAAAAAGTTCAATCTTCGTTAATAAAAATGTTTAATGATAAATTAGTTTATCGAGACAAATATCCTGTTTATTTCTGTCCAAGATGCGTTTCTGCAGTTGCAAAAGCAGAACTTGAGGATGAACCAAAAGACGGTAACATGTATCATGTGAAATTTGTTGGGCCAAGCGGAGAAGAACTAGTTATTGGAACCACTCGGCCGGAAATGCTCCACGCATGCGGTGCAGTTTTGTTCAATCCACAAGATGAGCGATACAAAAGTTTAGATGGTAAAACAATCGCAAAAGTCACAACTCCACTAGGAAAATCAGTTCCACTTTTACCAGATAAAGATGTTGATATTGAATTCGGTACCGGACTAGTTATGGTCTGTACCTTTGGTGATAAGGGCGATATCGTCTGGATGAATAGGTACAAATTGCCATTAATCGAAGTAATTAATCAATACGGAAAAATGCAGAACTCTGGCGAATTAAACGGACTTAAGGTCGAGGATGCAAAAAAGAAAATGGTTGAGTTGCTCGGAGATAAGGTTGTCAAAAAAACGCCGCTAAAGCAAACAGTAAAGGTTCATGATCGATGCAAAACTCCAGTTGAACTTATTCCTTCGCTACAGTGGTTTGCTGATATCCGAACAACTGGAAAACACATCAAGGCGCTCGCAGAAAAAATAAAGTGGGTTCCTGAATTTGGGATCAGCTACCTTATTGACTGGGTGGAAGGGGCAGAATGGGACTGGGTTATTTCAAGACAAAGAGTTTTCGGAACGCCTCTGCCATTTTATCATTGTGAATGCGGATTAACTGCTGCAGCCGATCATTCTGAATTACCATTTTATGCTGAAAAAGCAAAGGGAAAAATCTGCAAATGCGGAAAACACATGATCGCTGAAACAAGCACTTGTGATTGTTGGGTTGATTCAAGTATCACCCCACTTATTATCGCGGGTTGGCCGGATGAAAAGAAAATGGAACGGTTGTATCCGGCATCTTTGCGGCCGCAAGGAGTGGAAATAGTTCGTACATGGGCGTTTTATACAATTTACAGAAGCGGAGTGGCACTAACCGGAATGCCACCTTTCAAATCGATACTCCTTAATGGAAACGTCCTTGCTCCTGATGGAAAGAAGATGAGCAAAAGTGCAGGAAACATAATTTCGCCAACCGATTTACTTTGTGAATATCCTGCTGATGCAATCAGGCAATGGGCTGCACTAAGTGGCGCAATGGCAAAGGACCGACCATTTAGTTATGAAGATATTAAACATGCCAAAAGCTTCCTAAGTAAGGTTTGGAATGCAGCAAAGTTCATTGTGGGTTTGCCCAAGCCTGGAAATAAAGCACCAAATCTCAGCATGATTGATAAGTGGATTTTGGGCAAATTAAATTCATTAATAGCAGATTGCACAGACCATATGGAAAAATTCGAGTTCCATTATGCAATGAGCAAACTGCAAAAATTCTTCTGGAACGATTTTTGCGATAATTATATTGAATTTGTAAAACATAGAGTTTATTCTGAATCAGAAGATAAGGACGCGGCACTTTATGCCTTGAATAAGGTATTGAGCGAGACGATGTTGTTATTTGCACCAATAATGCCTCATGTATCTGAAGAAATCCATGGAGAACTTTATGGCAAAAATCAAAGCATCCACAAATTGAGTTGGCCAACAGCTGGCGAAAAGTTTTCTGAAGAAGTAACAAAGGTTGAAGTTTTGGTCCAAATTGTTTCTGAGCTTAGGCAACACAAATCCAAGAACCGTATGGCGCAAAATGCTGAACTCGGCAAAGTGAGGCTCTCGCTTCCTGAGGAAATAGATCCACTACTCATAGAGGAACTGAAGAAAATCAGCAAAATAAAAGAAGTGGAAATTACAAAAGGCGAATTTGCGGTAATGGTGCAATAATTTAGAGGATGATTTTCTGCTATTGTTTCAATTTAAACCGGTTCTAAGAGAAGAAGAAAAACCGTCAGAACCGAAGCTAATGGTGATAGTGACGCCTAAAAATGATCCTTTGAAGCCACCCAAAGAGATAACTGGCCTTGTAAAAGAAGTGGCTAAAAAACCCGAATGGGATGGGATAAGGGAGATTTATGCTTCTCTTTCAGTAGGTGGAAAATTCAGAATTAAATGGGAAGAAAACAACAGAGAACCAAGAACGGCGCAAGAAGTATTGGAACAGAAAGGAGGAGACTGCAGCGATTTGGGATATTTTATGATTTCTGGGCTCAAAGAACTTTTACGCGCATATGATTCAAAAGATATCGAAATAGGTGCAATAAAAATTCATTTTAGGGGTGATCCTCCGGAACTTTGGCACCTAACCCCTATTATTGTTGCTACAGATATCCCTCAAGAAATGAAATCAGGTTTAAATGATGACCAAAAATTTCAGGATGCACTAAAAAAAGTTGGATTCAGACCAGACTGGCAAGTAGTGCTAGCAGATCCACAAATTGGAGTTTTAGGGAAAATGAGTGTAGATATTGATGAATACTATCCAGTACGACTGACCGGAGTTTATTCAGCATATTATCAGGAGCAAGGCGCTTTTGCAAAGAAAAGTAATGATGAAAAATTTGCAGAAAAGCTCCTAATCAAGGCAGTAAAAATGGACCCAAATAATTTCAATGCCCATCACATGCTAAATGTCATGTATAATAAAAAGAATATTGGAATGGCAATTGTTCATGCCGAAGCCGCATACAAATTACGGCCAAATGATGAAGTCTATAAAAGAAATTATATGGTAGCATTGACAAATGCTGCAAACGTAGCAAGTACAAATAATGATTTTGAAAAAGCACTTTCTCACCTTAAACAAGCTAAGCCATTGATGAGCGAACAAGAAACAACGAAAGAGTACGGATTTCTTTATTATAATTGGGGAGCGTATCTACATAGTTTAGGAAAGCAAGGTGATGCATTAAAAAAATTTGAGGCATCTGCAGGGTACGGGCAAAGAGAAGCAATAGAGCTGCTTAGGAAATTGGGTAAATAATTTGAATTTACAGGAAATTTTAGCTTCCAAAGCAAGATCTACTCCCCAATAACTCTTGCAACAACCGTTCCTGTAACCGTGTGCTCTGGATTGTTACAGCCATTAGCAAGTTCAGGCGCACAGGATCGGTAGGTAATAGATCCGATAAGTTTTTTCACGCTTTTGGCAGTTAGCGGGTCTCCCTGCACTGTGAAAGAGACATTTATGGAAGAGGCGCTCTCGATCGGGCCCAATCCTCCATCTAGGACAAAGGTACCTTGGCCATTTTCAGAAGTTAGTACTGCTTTAGTTACATCTATTTTGTAGGGCAAGGAATTGTAGAGGCTTAAAGAAACATGAGAAACGCCATTTTGATTGTAAATTGCCACATTACAGGGCATATTATTCCCAAATCCGCATTGCTCAGAAAGGACAAAGGTTGGTGAAAGTATGCCGCTCGATAGGATAACTCCGATAACAATTAGCAAAACCAGAATTGCCCAGCCATAAGTCATCAAAAATTCTATTGTAGCCTGCCCGCGCTTCATGAGAAAACCTTCTCTAAACATATATTAAATAGCTTTCTATCCATCTTATACTCAAGCAAGGAAGTTTTCTGGACTTCGTTTCAGAAGTTTTACCTCAGTTGGTTGAGGATAGTTGTGCCAAATAACTAATTTGGCACAGTATATTTCTGCTAAATCTTAATGAAACCTTAATTGGAGTGATTATAATGGCTATTGAAACATGCGCAAGATGCGGCAGCCAAAGTGCAAAGTTGCAGAAGTGCGATTATTGCAATCGGTTGGTTTGCAACCCTTGCTTAAAAAGTCAAAAACGAAGAAAAATCGGTCATCGCTACATTTGCAAAGGATGCTGGGGCAGCATCACAAAGCGAAGCATGTATAAGAGTGCGAACTAAATTTTATTAATATTTTTCTATTTATTTAGCGGGCATCTCCAGGACTAAGTGCACGAAGTTCTGCTTCTTCTGCTTGAATATGCTCAAGCGCTTCAGCATGCGATCTATTTAGTTCAGCAAATCTTTCTTCGAGTTCGGTTATTCTTGTTTCGCATAAAACTTTTGCGTATGCTTCTAATTCTTGTTCTGATAAAGTTGGCAAAGAACGGGACTTTTTAAGCTTGTCAGAAAATAATAATGCGGCTACACCTACCCCTATAGTTGCCATGCCACCCGTAGTTATTGCATCTGCAATAACCATTATTATTGTTCCTGCTACTCCTGCTGCGCCACCGCTTAATACAAGTGCAGTCCGTGGAACTTTGTATTTGGCATCATGTCGATCAGCTTCTTTGTTTAGATTACCTTCGAGATTGGAGGTTATTAACGCTCTCCAATCTTTCATATAAACCTGCAGGCTGGCGAGTTCTGCACTAGCTTCTGCAACTTTTGCAAGTAACTGGTCACGTTTGGACCTTAGTTGTTGATAAACTTCGTTTTTGTCTAAGCGTTCTGTAAGGGTTTCTTTTTGCTCAACGGGTTGTTGCTTAACGTTTGGCAGCTCTTCTTCTAACAACTTGATAGCAGTTTCTAGCGTAGCTGCCCAGACTACATGCCATTCGCCATTAGAATCCTGAAGATGAAGACAAGTAGCATCATCGGAACCTTGACTAAAAAGTGCTCTCGCTTGTGAAGACGCTTTTTTAATTACCAGAAAATCCTGAGTTCCGATTATTCTGTCGATTCTGTTCCAAATTAAAAGATCCCTAACATTATATCTAAATGCTGGATTCAAAATTTCATTTTCTTTTTGCTCGATTACTGCCATCTGTTCTTCAAGAGCTTTTTGCTCTCCACTAAGTCTTGCAAACTTTGCTTCAATGTCTCTTTTATTTCTCAATAGCCTCATTTTTTCTCTTTCTTCAGACAATGCCTTTCTGGCATCTTCAGCATCTCTGCCTAAAGCTTCTGCCCGGTCTTTGAGCAATGGCAAACTTATGCTTAGCTCCATTCTTGTTCGAACCAAAACTGCCCTTCCACTTTCACCTGCAAGTACTAATTCAGAGGGTCTTGAGGCAGTACTAGCTGCAGGCAAAGCTTGAGTTGGAGTAATTCTACGATTGGTCATGGGAATATGATAGCACAAAGGATTTTTAAAGTTATAGAAAGAGTTAAAGTAAGTGTGGCCTTTGGATCTTTATGACACTTTTTCATTTCATTGGTTTACAGAGTTGGATTTTGTAAGTGAACAAATAATAACATTAATAAACACATTTAAACAATAAATCCTTATGAGTTTAGCACTTAGTGTGAAAGCTGCAAAATCAGGCGCATTACCTTTGCCTAGAACATTGCGAGATCATCTAAAAGAGAGGGTCTTAGAATTTGGAGAAAGGGGAAGAACTACTTTTTTAGTCCAAAGAGCAGGTCAAGAACCAGAAAGAAAAATAGTTACAACCGTACAACAACTAATGATTGTTTTAGGGAGTATATCAGTAGCCTCAGAAGATACTTATGGGATGATTTTGGACCATAGAGAAGGCATAGCACCATCATACATTGTAGGAAACACAGTTCATAAATTTAATGTCGGCCGAGTAAATATAAATGCAGTTATAGACGAAGAAAATGATTGCAATGATTCGATAATAAGGCAAGCGAATACTACTTTATTCATGGACAGAGAAGGTACTTTGTATCCAGCGCTGATGGCAATTTTTGTAGATAAACTTAGTATAAACTTAAGTGCAACTTCAGTTTTATCTGGATTGGACAGGGATTTGTTGCTCAACATTGCTGCTTTTGATATGGCGATGGGTCAGTTGGCTAATGGAAGATCAATAGAAAATGGCGCAGGTAGAAGCGAGGGAGTAGTGAAATTTTTAAGTGCATGTGTATTTTCACCATATCCAAAAGTTAGCGTTCAGAGAATGTTGGAAGACGAAATAATCATAAAGGCAGGATTAGAGCCAGCTATTCTAGAAACAATGGGAATCAAAGATAGGAGGGGAATGCCCGCATTATCTGATGATAGAGTCAGGACGAGAATACGAATGTGGTGCGATTTATACATGGCACTCAAAAGATATCCTAGTTTAGGCAAACTGGTAACCGACCAGGAAGCAGACCAAATGAGAAATGGAATATTCAAATAACTTTTCGATCCAGCAAGCTTTATCGAACTTTCTTTTATAGTTTTTTTATTGCGATCTTTACCAGCCTGCCATCAAGCGTGTACTCGGTCATTTTCTTTTCGATTTCGTAATTTACCTTCGAAGCATTGACACCGTCTTTTAGCATTTTCTCATTTCTTTTTACTATTTCTTCAAGTTCCTTTTCGGAATTGAAGCTGATCTCGATCTTATCACTTTCAACCAGCTGTGCCTCTTTCCTGAGCATCTGCACACGGCGCTTTACTTCGTTCATCATTCCTTCTTCGTAAAGGCTCTCATCGATTTTCTTATCAACATAAACGTTCCCTGACTCAAATGCAGCTAGTGCAAGATCGCCAGTTGGCTTTACATTTGCAACTGATAGGGATTTTGCATTTATCAGCAAAAGCAAAACATCTTCAAAAGCTTTTGCTGCTTCAGAAACTTCATGTGAAGTAGTTTCAAGGTGCAATGTACGTATTGGCCAGCGCACTTTTATGTTTGCAGCCTGCCTTCCTACCATTGCAGCAGAAAATATTTGATTTATTGCCCTCATTTGTTTTTCTGATTGAGTATTTATCAGGTTAGAATTTTCTCCTGGCAAAGATAGTAAAAACAGAGAATCTTCATTTTCATATTTCTTGAAGAAGAACTGATAAAGATGTTCACTGATTAACGGACAAACGCAACCAAGCATTTTTAGCGAGGTTAGCATGACTTCGTAAAGTGCAAATAACGCGCCTTCAGAATCTTCCCCGCCGCCCGAAATCCGGTCTTTAGCTATTTTCATATAGAAGCGGCTCACATCATCAACGATAAATGACCGGAGGGCCTTTACTGCATTGTTAAGCTCGCAGTTTTCCATTGCAGATCTGAATGTCTTAAGTGTGGAATTCAACCTGCTTAAGATCCATTCATCAGTGGAATTAAGATTTGCCTTTATAAGTTTCTTCTTTGGATAAAAGCGGTCAAGGAAAACAATCATGTTCAGAATTATATTAAGGTCGGAGCTGCATTTTTTCATTTCATCCCAGCTGAACTTAAGTTCATCCCAAACCGTGCTGCTTAATCCCCACATTCTGAAGCTGTCTGCACCGTATTTTTCCAGGATCTGCTCAAGTGGAACAAAATTTCCAACTGACTTGCTCATTTTTTCCCCTTTTTCATCCACGAAAAATCCGTGCATAAGGATTTTTTTGTAAGGGCACTGGTTGTATCGGATTACACCTGAACCTAGTAAGGAATAGAACCATCCACGGATTTGGTCCTGGCCTTCAAGGATAAGATCAGCACGTTCGGAATATTTTTCTGCATCATTTTCACTTAGTGATGCCCATATTGCATTACCTGAATCGAACCAGACATCTAAAACATCCGGGATTCGCTTTGTTTTCTTTTTGCATTTTTTGCATGGAAGCTCGATTTCATCAATATATGGTTTATGAAGTTCTTTCATTTTTGGCAAGTCCTTCGATGAACCTATGACCTGAACTTCGCCACAAGTGCATTTCCAGATCGGCAATGGGATTCCCCAATATCTTTGCCTTGATATGCACCAATCCGGCGCGCCGGATACGAATTCCTTGAAACGTTCTTTTGCAAAATCAGGATGCCACTCGGTTTTTTCGATTTCACTGATCATCTGGTCCTTTATTTTTGAAATTGATATGAACCATTGTTTGGTTGTGAGGAAAATCAACGGCGTCTTGCATCTCCAGCAATGCGGGTAGCGGTGCTTTATCCTTTGCTCATGGACTAATGAGCCATTGCTTCTTATCAAGGCGATTATTTCGGGATTGCATGCACGGACATTCTTTCCTGCAAATATCCCTGCATCCTGAGTGTAGCTGCCTGTCCCATCAACAGGACAAAATGCTTCAATGCCAAACCGCTTTCCGATTATGAAGTCCGCTGGCCCATGTCCCGGCGAGGTATGGACTAACCCAGTACCTTCTTCAAGGGTTACAAATTCATCGCTCAAAACTACTTTTCGATTATAAAATTTGTGGATTTTGTCCTGGAACGGATGGTGGTATTCAAGACCATTTAATTTTCTTCCTGGAATTTCTTCCAAAACAGTGGCGCTCTTATCAACCAAGTTCATCAAATAGTCCAATCGGTCTTTTGCAACTATCCAGACTTCATCGCCCACCTTGGCCTTTACATAAGGCAAAGTCGGATGAACCATTACTGCCAGATTTGCAGGCAAAGTCCATGGAGTGGTTGTCCAAATAACAAGAAATTCGTTCTCGCTTTCGCTTTTCCCCTCACCTTTTCGCTCGCTTTTTCCCTCATTTGTTTTTAATTTAAATTTAACAAATATGCTCGGGTCAGTTTCATCCCCGTATTCGAGCTCATAGTTTGCTATTGTAGTTTCGCACCGATAACAATATGGCAAAACATAAACATCTTCATACATCAGGCCTTTTTCATGAGCCATTTTCAATGTTGACCAAGAGGAATTGATGTAAGAATCATGATAGGTGATATAAGGATCATCAAAATTCATCCATACGCCCAAGGATTGGAATTGGCCGTTCATTATGCCGATATATTTTGTTGCAAATGCCTTGCATTTTTCTATAAATTTATCAATCCCGTATTCTTCTATGTCGCTTTTGTGCTTGAATTTTAATTCCTGCTCGACCTTTACTTCTATTGGCAAGCCGTGAGTATCATAACCTGGCTGAGCTCTTACATCGCGACCTATCGCACGATAATATCGGCAAAGCGAGTCCTTGATGGTTTTGTTCCAGCCGGTACCCGGATGTATTTGGCCAGTCGCGTACGGTGGGCCATCGCAGAAATAAAATGTCGGGTTGCCGGAATTTTTCTTTTTGACTTTTTCGAATATTTTGTTCTTTTCCCAATATTCCAAAATTTCCTTTTCGCTCTTCTTGTGATCATACATAAAATAGTTCACCAACTAATTAGCAGTTATTAACAAGTGTACATAAACAAGGACACGAAGCGTTTTTTAAAGTGTGTATAATTACACGATCGGAGCAGCCGGACCAACCGAGCCGGAAGTAGCCATGCCATACGGACCGGAAACCCAATCATAAAGAATTGTCGCACTGCCAAAATGATCAAAATTCAGTTTTCCAACTGTGATGTTGCCAACCGCCCGGGCAATTCTTACGAGCATAACCACTCCTTTTACATGACCTGGAACTGCTTTTCCCTGACCGATTCCGTATTTCGGGTCAGGAATATGATAGAGACCAGAAGTTGTTGGAAGATCAAGCAGATCAATAACTGCACCCGGCCTTGGAACGTAAGTTTGTTCGCCAGAAATATCAATATGTATAGTATAATCAGGATGATTCATGACCAAAAGTCCGCTGTGGTCTAGATGTTCTTCTGGAACTGGAAAGAATCTGGATTTTTGAAATTCTCCGCCTTGATCAAAAACAGCGTCAACAAAATAACCACCGCCAAGCGAAGCGATTCTCTTTGCTGCTTCTCTAAAGGTTTTTCCAGGCTCAGCATAAGCATATGCAGTTCCAGTTATGGCGGGCAAAGCATCTTCAGCGCCCTTTTTTGTGGCCCAATCGAATCTGGAAGCAACAATTAAACCTTGCGCATCTGCACGAGCCAAACCTTCGTGAACTGGAACTCTTTCTGAAGAGGAGATAAATAACGAAAGACCAGATTCAGCGGTTCTTTTGCTTCCTGCTGGCATTAATGTTGCCCTAGCTGCTAAAACGGACATAAATATTTCTCCAACCATTTCCCCTATGGAATTGTTGGTGTAGCGTAACATTTATGAATAATTCGGAAAAAATTATGATATTGAATTTTTATGTGGCTAAAAGTGTAAAAAGTAGATTTATAAAGATTTTTGTTTATAGTAAAACTATGGCAGGACAACTAGTTTCACTAACTGAAAGAATTGCTGGAAGCAGAAAGGCACAGGCAGTTGAACGTGCATGGAGAGTTGCTAAAGAACACGAAGGAAACAGACCGAAGATTAGTGGGCTAGCATGGGTTGAACCAGCACAAACAGAAAAAGGACCATCAAGAAGAGTCGACTTTGCAAAAGAATTTCCAGAAGGCGTAGATGTTTTGATGCCAGTACCTATGAGTATTAGTGTCGTTGCGCCAGCCAATGTTTTGGTTCCAAACGAAAATATGAATTTTACTTGGACAATGCCAATTTTAACTAGATTAAATCCGACTCAGGAATTACCTCACGAGGTAAAATTGGAAATAGGCGGATTTCTTGGAAACCCTCGGCCACGGCCAGGTATAGAGGTGGTGACATTTTTACCATTCCCAAAGGCAGATGCGCCTGTAGAAGAAATGTTTGCGCCAGAATTCTATATATCATTAGGAATAGATCCAAAGCAGCTTGGAAGTGGAGATAGTTATTTTACAGCAGTAGTAAGAGTTGGAGGAAAAATAATTTCTCAATTTGTTACTTCTGATAGAAGCTCAGTGATAGTTCTTGCTGATCCATATCATAGTACTTTATTCAAATCAGAAATGCTGATGAATTTGAATGCAGAAGAACTTGCAAGAACACCGGAAAATGCAGGAAAACTGGAAATTTACTTATATCGAATAACAAAAGGCGAAACAAGGAAAAAAATAGCTTTTGATGCCACAATATATGATTTTGGAAGTGGTGAATGCGGTCTTAGTCCGACTATTTCAAGTCGTGGGCTTGATCCATCGCCAATGAGGAGAGCAGGTCTTACTAGCATAGCTGGCGATGGCCAGAGACCAACTGTTTCAGACCCTGCCTCAGTAGCTGCAGAAGTTGGAGAAACAAGAGTAAGTGCCGGTACTGCAAGAGAAGCGGTCAACTATAGTACTTTGGAAGGATACGGATTTGACGGTGGTTTTCTGGTTCAGCCAATAACTATAAGGTGTTTAGGAGTTAGAGAAAGATCAGGAGAAGCAACACTTGCAGCATTAGAACGAATAGGTGTAGAAACTGCGTAGATAAAAATCAAATAATTTCAATAACATTCTTACCTGCAGCTCTTTCCAACCGATCCATTATCGCTAAACCAAAATCTTTTTTTGGAATGGATTCGCAAAGAATAATATCAATCTTTTTCTTATCGAAATCTCTCAATGTTGAATAAAGGGATTTCGCTGCTAACAAATAATTTTTGCCAAAAAACTTAACTAAATCCGCTCTATAATTAGAATAATTAAATGAAATAATTCCAACGCGAGATTTTTGTTTTTTGAATTGTTTTACTAATTTAATTATTTCGTTTCTGACTTTGTTTTTATTTCCTTTAATGACGAACAATTTTGCATTCGGAGCATAATGGCGATATTTCATTCCGGGAGATCTTGCTTTGCTAATTTTGCTATTTTGTTTGTGCTTATGCAATTTAACCGAACCAATAACTTTTTTGATTTGCGCTAAAGTTATTTTTCCGGGCCTTAATATTGTCGGTACCTTGGTGGTCAAGTCGATCACCGTAGATTCGAGCCCAATCTTTGTTTGCCCGCCATCAATGATCATATCCACTCTTCCAGCAAGATCAGTAATAACATGCTCTGCGGAAGTCGGACTTGGTCTTCCAGAAAGATTTGCACTTGGTGCTGCAATTGGAGTTTTAGCAAGTCTTATGAGCGACCTTGCAATTTTATTTGACGGCATCCTTATTGCGACTGAATCAAGTCCAGCAGTCACAGAACTCGGAACACCAGACTTTTTTTTCAAAATAATTGTCAGAGGACCGGGCCAGAATTTTTTCATTAAAACTTTTGCTTTTTGAGGAATCGAACGAACTAGCAGAGAAAGATCTTTTTCATCAGCAATATGGACAATCAACGGGTTATCTGAGGGTCTTCCTTTTGCAATAAATATTTTCTTTACTGCTTTTGCATCTAATCCATTAGCACCAATCCCATAAACGGTTTCAGTTGGAAAAACAACGAGTCCTCCGGAACGGATTATTTTTGCCGAAGATTTTAGTTTTGAATTTAGCGAGCGGGGATTTTTTGTATTTGTTAATTTTAGGATTTTTGTACGCATAGAAAAATGAGGCAAGTTAGTAATTAAATATGTGAGCAGAGGAGTTGCTAAGCGTAAATCAAGAAAGTTTGGTGAGTATTTGTTATACTTGAAAATACACGAAAATCCAAGAGGCAAAATTGTTGCAGTATGCGATGAAGAGCTCATCGGAAAAGTTCTTGAGGACAAGAATCATTTTATGGATCTTGATAAGCACAGGAATTTTTACATTGGAGAAAAAGTAAATGCGGAAAAAGTAAAGGAAGCGCTGAAAAATTTTGGATCAGTAAACTTAGTGGGAAAAAATTCAGTAAAAGTTGCGCTTGATATGAGTTTAGTCACCAAGGAAGAGGTTATCTATATAAATAGAATCCCTCATATTCAAATCTATAATATACAGTAGAATCAGTAGAATTTATAGGTAAATATAAGTAAAAATAAGGAAATCATTGTTTAAGGTGGGGGAAATGAAAACACTGACAATAGTATCTGAAGATAAGGTTGGACTTTTAGCGGACATCTCTTACGTACTAAGCAAATCAAAAATAAACATAGAATCAGTTAATGTCGAAGTAGTTGCAGGAAAAGCAATAATCACCTTGAACCTTAGTGACGCCGAAAAGGGGAAAACCGTCCTTGAATCTGCAAATTATAAAGTTGAGGCAGTCAATGCAGTAATTGTGAAATTGACCGACCAGCCAGGGGAACTTAGCAAGATAACGACAATGCTCTCAAAAGAAGGGATAAACATCAACAATGCGCAAACGCTTTCCAGAGACGGGAATGCGACAATACTCTCATTAAGCGTGGACAAACCGAAAAGGGCAACGACTTTGCTGAAAGAGTACCTTATAAGTAGCGATATATATTAGAAGACTGGGCAAAAGAAGCTCCGGCAGAGAGGATAAATAATGAACTTTTTAGAGCTCCTAGATTTGTTTTATCCTAATAAGGCTGAAAAGTTTTTTTCTAGCCAGTTAAAAAACGCTAACTGGAGAAGTACTACAATAAATGTGTCAATAGCCATTATACTGAACACAGTTATGCTAGGAATTTTAATTCATTTAAAAGGAGACTCAATATCTTCCTTAGTAGGAGCAATGATACTTTCATTTGTATCTTTTTTCATACTCGGGTCAGTACTTTATGAAGTAGGAAAAGCACTTGGAGGAAAAGGGAGGCATGTCGAGCAGTTGTATTCACTTAGTTTAATCGAGTTGGGAATACTACCTATTAGTATATTGATACAACTATTGACTTTTATTATCGGTACGATTTCCATAATTGGAATATTGGGAATCCTAGTGGGAATCTATCTCTTATATCTAAGATATCTTAGTGTAAAGGCAGTACAAAGACTAGATAAAGGACGTGCCGTTATTGCCATTTTGGCCTATCTATTTGTAGTGATAATATTTGCGGCCTTTATTGTACTTTTGATTGGATCTTCTGGTGGGACAACTTTAGTTATGCCACAAGTCAATCCTTGACCCGTTTTTTGATTGTATCGTAAATTTTATAATTTACGATGCTGAAAAAATCTTTCCACAGATTTTTTCATCGATTCATCAACTATTGAGGGGCCGGTTGCACTTGCAATTATTTTATCAACATCATTTTCGCTAAGAATACCTTTTTCAATAATTAACTCGCGCAAAGAAGTTTTTCTTTTGTACGCTTCGCTAACTAATTTCGATACTCTTGAGTAACCGAGATAAGGATTGAATGCAGTTGCATAGCCAAAAGAACGCTCAAAATTTTCTTTTGTTCGTTTTTCATCAACTTTTAGATTTGTAATACAATGCTCAAACATCGCACTACACCGGGTGAGTAATTTTTCTGCCTCTAGTAGGTTATGGCCAATTAAAGGAGTACAAAAGTTAAGCTCCAGTTGCCCGCCTTGCGCGCCAAGCAGAATGGCCTGGTCATTTGCAATAACCTGCATGCAAACCATATTCACTGCTTCAGGAACAGATGGGTTAACTTTTCCAGGCATTATGGATGAACCGGGTTCAACTTCTTCCAAAATTATTTCCGCTATTCCTCCTTTTGGCCCAGAGGCTAGCAAGCGAAGGTCATTTGCAATTCGGTTAAGAGTTAGGGCATAGGCACGAAGTGCTGCGGATAGCATAAGAAAGGCATTCATATTTTGGGTGAGCTCTATGCAATCATTAGATGACCGGACATCGAGACCGGTTTCTTTGCGAATATAATGAACAATTTTTTCGCGGAATTTTGGGTGAGTGGTTATTCCTGAGCCGGTTGCTGTTCCACCAATCCCGAGTTCGCCAATTCGCTTAAGTGCGTTGTCGAGTTCAGTCAAATCTTTCGAAAGCGCACTAGCATAAGCAGAAAATGTTTGGCCATAAGTCATAGGAACTGCATCCTGAAGATGAGTTCTGCCTATTTTTAATGTATTTTTGTAGTCTTGACCTCTTTTATCTAAGATTTTTATCAGCGAGTGGGCCTGTTTTTTGAATGAGACTGCAACAGTTAAGGAAGCAAGCCGGATCGCAGTTGGAGTGACATCATTTGAACTTTGAGACATATTTACGTGGTTGTTTGGATGAACAAATTTGTAGTGGCCGACCTTGCCACCAAGGAGTTCTTCTGCCCGATTTGCAATTACTTCATTAACATTCATGTGCAGCGGAGTACCTGCACCGGCCTGGAAGGCATCGAGAATAAATTCTTTGTTGAATTTGCCGCTAATTACTTCATCAGCTGCATGAACAATTGCCTTTGCAACTTTTTGGTCAAGCTTTCCAAGATCGGAATTGGCCAGTGCTGCGCATTTTTTTATCAAAGCAACAGAATAAGTTATCTCATGAGCGACTTTGTGATCACTCAAATTAAAGTTCTGATGAGCTCGAGCGGTAAATGAACCGTAATAAGCATTAGCGGGAATCTGGACTTTGCCAATAAAATCTTCTTCAATACGTGACATAAAGATCGCTACTTCCTATTTTCCCATAAACCAATTACATTTCCTTCGCTATCCAAAAAGTAAGCAGCATAGCCCATATCGCCAACAGGTAGTTTGCCTCTTATTGTTTTGCCGCCGGTTTTTTCTATTTTTAGCAAAGATTTGTCAATAGAATCAACATTTATTGTTATAACTGGTGATTTCACTGGATCAGTTCTTTTCAGCATTCCGCCATTAATAAAGCCAGGCTCTTTAGTCATTCCTTTCTCATCAGTTGGTCCGGTATGGAGAATTGCATAATTAAACTGAGGTACAAGGTTGATGTTCCATCCGAAATTTTCTTTATAGAATTTTTCTGCCCTCTTCATATCATCTGCAGGGATTTCAAAATGCACTACCTTATCCATAATAATCAACCAAGTTAACCTAAGAACGGAGAAATAATAAAGGTTCTTTCTATCAAGGCCTATGAGTGAGGTTAGATTATTTCCCAGAACTTAACGCAAATTGCGCAAGCAATGCTTCAATCTGAATTCGCTCGTTCGCGCCTTGCACCAATCTAAAATTATATTCGCCAACTAGGGCAATTAGTTTGATTTTCTCCCGCTCGTCAATTGATAATTTCGGAACTTCGCGGTAAACCTGCATCAGGATATCTTCCCCGCTTAATCCATAAGTAATAATTAACTTGTCAAGATGCTCCCTTGCTTCCTTGAATTTTCCCTTTACGGCAAACTCCATCATCTCTTTTACTTCTTTCGGAGTTGCCTGAGCACTTATCTTATGAACCAATTCTGCCTTTATATGATTAGACTGCATGGCGCAGCTCTGCAAGATTGTTAGTGCCCTTCGCATATCACCTTCGCATACATAGAACAGTGCCTTGTACGCCTCTTCATCAATTTTGAGCTTTTCTGCTTTTGCTACATGCTCAAGGGCCGCAATTACTTCCTTTTCCTTTAGTGGCATGAAGCGAAATACTGCGCACCTGCTCTGGATCGGTTCGATTATTCTTGAGGAGTAATTTGCAGATATGATGAACCGGCTTACCATTGATGATGATTCCATTGTCCTGCGCAATGCCTGCTGCGCATCAGTAGTTAGTGCATCGCCTTCATCAAGGAAGATTAATTTGAATGGCGCCTCGCCCATTGAGACTGCCCGGGCAAAATCCTTAATCCTTCCACGAACAACTTCGATGCCACGCTCATCGCTCGCATTGAGCTCGAGGAAATTCCCCTGGAGGCTATCTCCATAAAGTTCGTGAGCCAAAGCCATGGCGCAGGTTGTTTTTCCCACCCCCGGAGGCCCTGCGAAGAGTAAGTTCGGCATGTTCTTTGATTTTACAAATGCCACTAGCGTTGAGACTGCATCTAGCTGGCCCACAACTTCATCAAGCTTTTTAGGGCGGTATTTCTCGGTCCAGGGTAAGATGTCAATGTTTTTCATTGGAAAAGAAAATGGAATGAACATATATAAAGATTATCGGATTAAAGTGATTAGAAAAATTCATTTGAAAGTCACGGTGATTAGATTTATGGATCGAATTAAAACCGGCATAGCAGGATTGGATGAGATGTTAAATGGCGGGATCCCCAAAGGCCGGCACATAGCCCTTTATGGCGGGCCTGGTGCCGGTAAGACTTCTTTTGCATTTGAATTCCTTTACCATGGAGCAAAAACAGGGGAAAACGGGCTGTATATTACTTTGGAGGAAACTGAAGATGATATCGTAGAAAACATGAAGAGCACATTCCCAATGCTCGCAGATGTAAGCGAACTGATAAAGTCAAAAAAGCTCGAAATAGTAAAACCTGAAAAGTTCGAGCTTGAGGAAGTTGCGAATCTCCTTGAGGATCGGATTACTTCGAATAATGTGAAACGGGCAGTAATTGATTCTTCAACGATGATACGGCTGTCGTTCAAAAATGAAAACGAATACCGGCAGACTTTGTTCGAATTCCTTTCATTGCTAAGAAATCTTGAAGTAACCACACTGACTACGGTTGAGGCCAATACTGCCAAAAAAGAAGAAATGAAATTTGATATTGAGCATTTTGTAATGGATGGAATAATCAACTTGTACAATCTTGACCGTGAGGATCGCCGCATTCGCGCTCTTGAAATCTTCAAGATGCGTGGTACCGACCACTCACGCGACCTTGTGCCGTTTAAGGTAACTCCGAGCGGAGTAAAAGTTTACGTTGGCGAGCGGGTATTCTGAATTAGATTAGCCTTAAATTACCTTAGAAACATAGTTATTTTGGGCTAGAGCGGGGCTAGGGGTCCCGACTTCATATGTCCCCTTAGATGACTCGAATGCCCGGGGCGTTTTGCATTTAATGCATGCCCTGTACTCTGAAGCGTTGAAGTCCTGCCTTATATGGCGGAGCACTTCGTGAACCTGGCCAGATCGAAAGAAGCAACCATAAGCGTAATGATCCGTGCTTGTAAGATACAGGATTGAGTGGATGGTATAGGCTCCTTATATTTTGTGCATTGCTAACCGGGAAGCCCATAAGTCGTTCTCTGTTCTCAGTTTCGGGTTTTGTGACTCAGGACTTATGGGCGATCTTGAACCGCAGTTCAAGCGGAAGCCCAAGTTTCGTTGGTTTCCAGTTTTCCGTTTTGGGTTTTGCCCTCAGGAAACTTGGGCTGATTTGTCCCGCAGGACAAACTGAAGCCCATAAACTATTTGCAGTGCTCCAATTGAACGACAACTCGTTCAATGGACCATTGAAACCTGAGAGGTTTCAATTGGTCAGTTTCATGTTTCGTGTCTCAGATTTATGGGCGATTTTGAAAAACGAATTAAATGAGTTTTTCAAACTGAAGCCCAAAATTTCATTTGTTTCCTGTTTTGAGTTTTCAGTTTGCGGGTCTGTGTTTTAGATTGTGAATTACTTTTTCTTCCGGGGTTTCTTTCCGAGTCTTGAGGATAAGAAGCTAAACGCCAAAAAAGTCGTTGCAAATAATCCAATTCCGACTGCCGCGGTTAATCCGCCAAAAACAGCCCGGGCCGGAGCAGGTGCAAATGCGCCAGCAAGTTCGAACGGTGTTCCTCGTGCATCACTAACTAATGAGGAAGCAGCTACAGCCCCGCCTCCTGCGGCCATAAGGATGCCCGCTTGGTTGACCTTTATGCCCATTATCTCCATACCCTATTTTTCAAGAAAACAATTTTTAAATCGGCTTTAGCAAAAGAAGATTGATGAAAGCAAGCGATTTAATGGTAAAATGCCTTGAAAACGAGGGCGTTGAATATATTTTTGGTTTACCTGGCGAGGAAAACCTAGAAGTAATGGAATCGCTTTCCAGCTCGAATAAAATAAAATTCATAACAGCGCGCCAGGAGCAGGGCGCTGCATTTATGGCAGATGTTTATGGCAGGATTAAATACAAACCAGGAGTATGCCTTGCAACTCTTGGGCCAGGGGCATTGAATTTGGCAACCGGGGTTGCGAGTGCAAATTTGGACCATTCGCCATTAGTCGCAATAACAGGGCAGGCGGATTTTAAGGAAATGCACAAGGAACAGCACCAGTTCATTGACATTGTAAGGGCGTTTAAGCCAATAACAAAATGGAATACAAGAATTAGTAGTGCAGATAGCGTTCCTGAAGTAGTAAGAAAAGCATTTCGGATAAGTACCAGTGAAAAATTCGGCGCAACGCACATCGAAATAGCAAATGACATTGCAAAAGCACAAACCGAGGCCAAACCGCTAAAAGTTGTTGATGTTCCTGAACAGTATGCGAATGAAATCGATATCAGAAAGGCGGCAGAACTCATAAACAATTCAAAAAATCCGATCATCATTTGCGGAAACAGTGTCGAGCGGACTCGCTGCGCGGATGAGTTTATTGGGTTTGTGGAAAAAACCAACCTGCCAGTTGCAAAAACGTTCATGAGCAAGGGCACAATATCAGGAATCCACCCGCTTTCGCTAGGAACACTTGGAACAAAGGAGGATTATATTGTCGAGGAAGTCAGAAAGGCGGACCTGATAATAACAATCGGATATGATTTAGTTGAATACTCACCCGAGTATTGGAACAAGGACAGGAACAAGAAAATAATCTGCATCGATACGGTCCCTGAAGAATTTGTCGATTCATATTATCAGTTTGATATTGAATTGATCGGTAGCATAGCACACAACCTCCAGTTGCTCGCAGGCCTGATAGATAGGCGGAATACCGACCTTGAAGCGATAAAAAAGCTGCGCGCTCACTTCAACAAGGAACGCGAATCATTTACTCCTTCAGTTCCATTTAAGCCACAGCAGATTTTGGTCGCCATGAGGAAGGCCATGAAAGAGGAGGATATTCTAGTAAGCGATGTCGGATCGCACAAAATATGGATTTCGAGGTTATTTCCTACCTATAAGCCAAATACAGTTGTAATATCAAACGGCCTTGCATCGATGGGAATCGCAATACCCGGCGCAATCGGCGCAAAATTAGCAAAGCCTGAAAAAACAGTATTTTCTGCAAATGGCGATGGCGGATTTATGATGAACGCTCAGGAAATTGAAACTGCCAAAAGGGTTAATGCTCCTTTTGTCGGTGTAATTTTCAACGACTCTGGTTATGGGATGATTGAATGGAGCCAGAAAAAAGTAGGTAAAAAAGTTTTTGGCGTTAAATTTGGTAATCCTGATTTTGTCAAGTTTGCTGAAAGCTTTGGCGTAAAGGGATACCGGGTTGAGCGGATGAGTGAGCTGGAAGAAACCCTTAGTTTAGCTGCAAAGAGCGGCGAAGTTGCTATTGTTGATGTTCCTGTGGATTATTCGGAAAATGCAAGGGCGGGGAAAAATATTTAATATTTTTCAAAAATTCCTACTAAAACTGCAGGATTTCCGCTATCCGGATTGATAAAGGTTGTTCCTTCAACAAGGTGGAAATCTTTTCCTACAGAATTGTTCAAATCAGCGGGTTTCCTCAAATCTCGACCCACCATGAGTAAGGAGTATGATACATCAGTTTCAAATCTTTCTTCACCTTGTCGTATTATCTTTATTGCAGAATCTCTGAGTTCAGGATGCTCATATGCACGGCGTAAAGTTCCGGCTAAAAAAAGCAAATGACCAATTGGAATGTGCTTTCTCTGAAATACATTGCGTAAAAGCTCCATAAACACCAGTGATGAAGCGTTAACGATGGTAATGTCTTCCATATCAGGGTAAATAGACCTGATGGATGATTCAAATGCTGTTGCTATGCCAAACCATTTGGAAGGGGATTCTCGTTGAATTTGTTCTACTGTTTGTTTTATTATCGGGAGCATTGTGTGCACACGTCGTAAGTTTTGAACAATATCCGCATCAGAATGGTGGCAAAGCCAAATCCATAATTCGCCTTTAGTTAAAAGAGCAGAAATGGCTCTGAGTGAAAGTTCAATTTCAGTATATTCTAATGAGAAAGGAGTAATTACGGTTGCAAGTGAAGAGCCAGTTCTAATGCGAGTAATAGTTTCTGGGGGGATTGGGAACTCGATATCCAATTGAATAGTTGGTAGAAAAGGCTCAGATAACAAAACAAGATCTACATTTACAAAAGATCTTTGGCCCTTGCTCATCAAGTGACCGAGATAGCCTCGACCACCACCCAAAAGAATAGTTCTGGAGCTTGATGGAACCGTCCGATCTACAAAGTCAACTACTTCCTTGTAGCGATCAAAATCAAATAGAGATTTCGGATTTCTAGCAACTGCAGACCACGCTGCTTTGGTTTTTCCAGATTGTGGCATAACCTAATGATTACTACAGATGACCTTAAAAAACCACGGTAATCTGGTTACGAAAGTGTAAACTCAAAATAATAATGATTATAGAAAAATAATTGCTTCACCTGGGAGATTCCAAGTTTCCGGTTTCCTGTTTCCAGTTCCCCGCACGAAACGGGAAACCCGAGGAATAAAACTGAAAACTCTTTTGAATCTATCCGTTACCAATTTGGAACTTCTCCAGAATTGATTCCATTGTTGGCCGGAATTTATCAAGCCTGCTTTGTTCCACAGCATAACTTAAACGATAAACCCATTTGCCGTTCCTGAAAAAAATAGTCTTATATTGAAGCGGCGGGCTGGAGAGAGGGCTCTGGTACTCAATCACAAAGGCGGCCGTATTATGAAAAGTTGTTTGGTTCTTGCTGATTATTTTGTCTTGCGGTGTAAGTAGCGAGCGCTCGTAGGATTCAAATTCTTCTGCTGTTGACTGGTTGCCTGCCCATATTTCAACCACAAATTGCTGTGAAAAATTATCTGGGCCATCTGCCGGTGAATCGATAATAACAACACCGTTCTGGGGTTCTGCCAAATACCATCCACGAGGATAATATAAAAGATATAGCGGGGATGAATAATATGTATAATCCGCAGTACCCCTCGGAAGGGAAATTGTGGCAGGCTCTTGCGTGGAAGTTTGCGTATTTTGCGATGATGGGTTTTGGCCAAGGCAGCCAAAAAGCAAAATGAGTGCAATAATTGCGAGGCTTTTCATATTAGTCATACTTAGGCAAACCCTGGCATAAAATAAAAAGGTTAGGGTAGGTTTAAGATCAGTTTTGAGATCGATACAGCAACGAAACCGAAAAACCCGAAACAGGAAACGATTAACGAAAAATAAATGCTTCGCCTGGGATTTGAACCCAGGTCGGTGGAGTGAAAGTCCACAATCCTTGACCGGTCTAGACGAGCGAAGCAACATAAAATGAGTTCACAATAGAGCTAGTATTTCTTTATTTATCTGGGATATGTCTTTATTAGCATTGATTTTATGCCAGTTTTTGGTTAAAAACTTTTCTGAATCCAGTTTTAGGAAATTTTCGCGTACTTTATCCAGATAAATGATATTTTCCTCATAGCGATCGAGCTGTTTTTGTTTCTTCTTTCGTTCTTGCGAAGTTTTTCCGTCAATATCCAAAAGGATTACCAAATCAGGAACCAGATAACCAACACTTTCAACAATTTTTTTCGCTCGCTGATGATCAATGCCATTACATTCGTATGCGATTGTCGAAAAAACATAGCGGTCGAGTACAACCAGTTTCCCAGCATCGAGCGATTCTTTTATTTTTTGTTGTTGCTCTGCAATATCTGCCAGAAACAGCAGGAATAAGGATTTCGGGTCAATGGAAATTTTCTTTTCCAGATAATCGTTTAGCATCGGGTAGTTGCGGGTTGGGAATTTGAAAAGCACAAGTTCGGGGAATTTCTCCTTAAGTAAATCTATCTGTGCGCTTTTGCCAGATCCGTCTAAGCCTTCAAAAACTACGAGTTTTCCTTTTTTAGCCATAATGAACCGTTTAAACTTCAAAGGACAAATTTTAAAATTTGTCTATAGATTAATATAAAGATACATATGGACCTAGTTTCAATTAGAGACCTTGAAAAAAAAGACATTGAAAGCATTCTTGACCGAGCGGAAAAAATAAGCAAAGGCGATAATAAAAGCGAGAAAGTCGGCCTAAAAGGGAAAATATTGGCTACACTGTTTTTTGAACCATCTACCAGAACCAAACTATCCTTCCAGTCTGCTGCATTAAGGGCAGGGATGGGATATTTGGATTTTGATCCGGAAATGAGCTCGTTAAAAAAAGGCGAAACGTTTACTGATACGATAAAAGTAATCTCAGGATACGCAGATGTCCTTGCAATAAGGCACCCAAAGGAAGGGTCTGCAAGGTTAGCCGCAGACATAAGCGATAAACCGGTAATAAACTGCGGGGATGGGGCAAACCAGCACCCGACGCAAACCCTAATCGACCTTTTTGTAATGAAAAAAAACAAGGGCAGGCTCGCCAACCTCAATGTAACGCTTATGGGTGACCTAAAACATGCAAGAACAATGCGTTCACTCTTATATGGGCTGGCAATGTTCGGTGCAAAGGTAACATTAGTTGCACCATCAAGCCTTGAGATGGATAAGGATTATGCCCAGGAAGTAGAAGCCAAATTCAAAGTAAAGTTCGAGGAGCAAAAAGAGCCAAATCTTGCAAAAACAGACGTATTGTATATGTGCAGGATACAGCAGGAGCGCTTTGCAGACCCCTATGAGGCAACAAAGACAGTGGGAAAATACAAAATAGGCAAGGAAGACCTGAAAAAGGCAAAAGAAGGCATGATCATACTTAACCCGCTTCCAAAATTAAATGAGATAGATAAGGAAGTGGATGAATTAGAGGAGGCAAAATATTTTGAGCAGGCCCACTGCGGCCCGGTAGTACGCCAGGCAGTGCTCGAATACGTACTCAGGGCATAGATGAGGAGAAATTTATGCAAGTTGATAAGATAGAAATGGGGACAGTTGTCGACCATATCCGCTCGGGCCAGGCATACCGGGTCATGAAAATTCTTGGGATTGGGGAAGATTATAATCATCGTGTCGCGGTTGTTCTTAATGTCCCTAGCAAGGCAATGGGGACTAAGGATATCGTAAAAATCGAAGGAAAAATTGTTTCTCCTGAAGCTGCAAATGCACTTGGGTTAATTGCCCCTGAAGTTACCATAAATATAATTAAGGGCGGCAAAGTTGAGAGGAAATACCCGATAACTATGCCAAAAGAACTTGGAGGAATGGAAAAATGCCCGAATCCCAATTGCATGAGCAATGAGGAAAAAACCGCATTCTTTAAGCTGGATAACAAAAAATACCGGTGCTACTATTGTGAAAGGCTTTTTAGAGCGGACGAATTGGTTTAGTAAAGTAAGGATGACGGGGGGCAGCCCATATGGAATACAAAAAAAATAAGCAAACGATCACTATCCGTCTTGATGATGGCGATGAGATAATCGGGTCATTAAAAGCGATCGGCAGGAAAGAAAAAATAACTGGCGCGAGCATAATGGGCCTTGGCGCTGCAAAACTCGCCGAGCTATCGCACTATGACAGCCGCGAAAAGAAATACAATACAAAAAGATTCGAAGGGATGCTCGAAATTATCTCGCTAAACGGGAACATGGCGATGCAGGATGGCGAAATCGCAATCCACATCCACATGTCGATAAGCAAGGAGGATTTTTCAACAGTTTCAGGCCATTTGATGAGCGGCATAATTTACCCAAACTGCGAAATCGTGCTTAATTTGCACGACATAAAAATAGAAAGGCGCTTTGATGAAAAAACAGGGCTGAATTTGCAAAGGTTTTGAGTAAAATGTCGGATTATCTAAGCCAAAAATCTTAAGGCAAGAAACAAATGATCCTTATCAAATGGCTCAAGTTTTATTTTTTCCAAAACTTCAAAATGCGGCTCGAGCTTCTTTATCACCTGGTCAAAGACGACCTGAGGCTCTTTTGTAACATCAATGGACTGACTCTTTACGCAAAAGAACGCGATCCCGTCCTTTTGCAGGAATTCTTTTGCATTTTTTATCAGGATCTCGTCCTGATCAGGCTGCGCAACATCCATATATATTATCTCAACTTTGCCAACATCAACGTATTCCTCGGGGTGGCGGGCATCGGCATGGATTGGTATAATATTATTACGGCGCTCGGAAAGACTGATCAAGCTCTTCATACATTGTGGGGCAATTTCAACGGCGTAGAGTTCGCCTTCATCACCAATAATATCCGAAAGGTGCGAGATGGTTGTTCCGGTAGATGCACCTAGGTAAAGGATTTTGCTCCCGTATTTGAACGGGAATGTTTTGAGGCCTTTTTTCATCGCCCCGCAGAGCTTGCTTCGGTGCGGATCCCAGAGCCGGTATTCAAAGTCGTCAGTTTTTACCAGGCGCTCGCCATAAACGCGCCTGCCCTTATCAGCATTACGGGTGGCGAAAGAGCCTTTTATCTGTACTGTGCCATAAAATGAGGATTGGGAACCAGATACCATCAAATTATGTCTTATCGCTTGGTATTTTAATTCATTTTGTTTCAAATGATGATCATGACTGTTAAACCTAATGTCAAATCACAACAACTTAGGGAAGGGTATGCTCGAAATGTAAAGGCATATTTTACTTTGCTCGCAAAGGAACATGATTGCAGATTATCCGGCTTGAGCAGAGAACTATTAAAACGTTTTGGGGCAAGGATAGTAAATAGCGGAGGACTGAAGGAAGAATTGGAAGTAGATCTGCCTGTTGCAGTAACTACGGTTTTATTTAAAAATAGAGCCAAAGAGATAGGGGAACTGCTTGTGGCACTTCGAAGAGAGATAGAAAGCAGGGGAGGAAGCCAAAAATTTGCCGCTGTAGTGCCTTTAGTAGAGAAAACTGGGTAGAAACCATAACTTTAAATAGCATTATGAACTAATTCATCTCTGCAAATTTTTATGCAACTTCTAGTTGGAGTGATTGAATGGTTACAGTATTTGATGTAGACGCAAACAAATTAATCGCAAATGCGGCAGCGAAACTTAAAAGCGAGGTAAAAAAACCCGCTTTTGTAGGGATAGTTAAAACCGGTCCACATGCAGAGAGACCACCATCCCAGCAGGATTTCTGGTACATCAGATGCGCTTCAATATTAAGACAGGCATATGTCCAGGGAAACGTTGGCACTAACAGATTAAGACGCCATTACGGCGGAAGAAAAAAACAGGGGGTAAGACCTGAAAAGCACGTACCTGCAGGCGGCTCCACGATCAGAAAGGCAATGCAGGAACTTGAAAAGGCAGGTTTGTTAACAAAAACAAAGCAAGGAAGGCAGATTTCAGCCAAAGGAAGGAAGTTCCTTGATCATTGTGCAAAAGAGAGCGGGATATGAGTGAACGTGAAGGCAATGCAAAAGAACGGGCGGCTGAGGCAAAAAACGCCGAAGCACAATTAAAAAGCGTTCTGCGCAGCGCACTTGAAGAGCCGGCGTATGAGCGCCTTATGAACGTGGCAATTGCCAATAAGGAGCTATATACAAATACCGCAAAACAGCTGCTCATGGCATACCAAAGGATTGGAAGGAAGATAAAAGAAGAAGAAGTCATTATGGTATTAAAAAAAATAAATGAGCCGGTTGAAACAAGAATAACGTTTCACAAGAAATAGGTAATGGGACAAAGAACGGACAAAATTTATTGGAAGCAAAAAAGATTAGAGGGAAACTTATGGGCGTAACTACACTAACAAAAAAAATGAAGCTTTCGAAAGCAAACAGGCAGATTAAAAGAATACCTGCATTTGTCATGATCAGGACAAAAAGGAAAGTAAGTTACAATAGAAGGAGAAGAGACTGGAGAACGGATAAGTTAGGAATTAACTAAACATATACTTGAATGATGGTGATGATGATATGGTCTTAGAAAGAATTTACACTATACCTCTTGGGGATGCTTATGAGGTCCCAAGAAACAAGAGGGGAAAAAGGGCAGTCAATTTAGTAAAATCATTCATCTTAAGGCACATGAAGGCAAAAGATGAGCGATTAACAATCAGCATGGCAATTAACAGCTACATTCTTAAATACGGGATAGAAAAACCCCCCCGGAGAGTCAAGGTAAGGGCAATAAAGGAAGATGGCAGCTCGATAAAAGTTTATATGAGCGATGAATTGCCATCTGAAGAGAAGAAGGGAAGCGATAAAAAGGAAACAAAGGCCGATGAGAAAAAAGAGGGGAAGGGCGGGGAAAAGAAAACTGAGCCTAAAAAAGAGGAAGCCAAAAAAGAAGAGAAAACAGAGGCAAAAAAAGAAAAGCTGAATGCTGGCCAGAAAGCTTAGGAGAAAAAATAATGCGAACATCCACTTATTATGGAAACTCATGGCTTGGAATGTTCATAAAAACTAACGACAAAATAACGATAGTTCCGATCGATGCCATGGACAAGCTCACTGAGAAAATCAGCGAATGTCTTGGGACAGAAATAGTAAGGTCTAGTTTTGGGGATTCGAATCTGCTTGGAATATATGCGGTCATGAATTCCAATGGGATAATTCTACCTAACATAGCCAATGAGAATGAAGTGGCACTGATCAGGAAGGCAGGCCTTAATGTTTACGTCTCGAAAGAAAGGCATAATGCCCACGGCAACAATTTGTCAGTTAATGATTTGGGCGGCCTGATCAATCCGGAAGTAAGCCGGGAGGAAATGACGAAAATCCAGGATGTCCTTGGAGTTGAATTAGTTCCCCAGATGATTGCAAACCATAGCACGGTCGGTAGTGCATGCCTTGCCAATAACAGCGGGTTTTTAGTCCATCACAAAACGACCCCGAACGAAGTGAAGGAAATTGAAAGCATACTCAAAGTTCCAGGAACGCGCGGCACAGTAAATACTGGAACCGGTTTTGTTTCGTATGGCGCAATAGTAAATAACAAGGGCTACATCGCAGGAGAGGCCACAACCGCATTTGAATTAGGGCGGATCGAGGAAGCGTTCGGCTTAATAAAGTGATGGATGATAAATAATATCAAATAAACAAGTTAGAAGCATATTGGATAAAATAACATTTCTAGCGAGGGATAAATATGGATTTTGTAGTTGAAGGAAAAATGGTCTTAGGCCCAGTTGAGCGCATATTTAGCAAGAAAGTAAGTGCACCAAGCGAAAATGCTGCAAAAGATAAGACATATGCGCTTATTGGGTCCAACAATGGGCTAACCAGGAACAAGATAAAAATAGAAAAAATCACAAAGGTGCAGTAGAATGGCGACCTTAGAAGAAGCACAGGGCCAGATCAACTACGAGCTGGCAGTGTATAGGGAACAGATGGCCATGCTCAAGCGGGAAACCGAAAGGATAAGCCTTACAACTCTCGATCTTACGAACGCGCTTAAAACAGTAGAAGAGTTAGGGGAAGAAAAAGTCATGATGCCAATTGGTGGCGGCGCAATGATCAGGGGAAAAATAACAGACACCATGGTCATCATACCGATTGGCGGCGGATATTCAGTTGAAATGGATAAGGCCAAGGCCACAGTAGAACTGAACCACCGGATTGATGCTACTAAAAAGGCACTTGAAAAATTAAATGAGGAATTTAACAAGATAGTGAACCGCTTCCAGGAACTTTCACTGCAGATGCAGCAGACAGATGCGCAGGCAAAGATAAGCGAGCGCGGTAAAGAGACCATGAGGGAAGATTACCTCTAAAGCCCCGGAAAAAGCTAGTTTGAAGGCGGGATCATGTTCGACTTTTTAAAGAAAAAGATAACTAATTTTATAGACGGCATAAAGGGCAAGGAAGAAGCAGAAAAAAAGGTTGAAGAAGTACAGAAGCCTCCGAAAGAACTAATAAAAGAACCGAAGATTGAGGAAGAAAAACCGGAAATAAAACAAAAGCCTATTCCGCAAACTAAACCGATCGAACAAGAAAAACCAAAACCTAAAATTGAGGAGCCAAAATTAGTAGCGCCGAAAAAAGAAAAAGAACTTCAACAACCAATTATCGAAAAACCAAAAATCACTGAACCAAAAATTATTGAAAGAAAAATCGAACCTAAGATCGAGCAAAAAATAGAACCAAAACCACAAGAGCCTAAAATAGAACAACCAAAAGAAAAAGTAGGGCACAAAATCATACCAAAAATTGAACCGGTAAAAGAACAAATCGAGCCAGCAAAAGAAAAACTCGAACAGTTAAAGGAAAAGGTTGAGCCGGCAAAGCAAAAAACCGAGCCGGAAAAGGAAAGGATAAAGTTAAGCCCATTTACAGTCATCAAAAGTTTCATTACCAGTGAGGTTGAGGTAAAAGAAAGCGACCTTAAGGAACTTTTGGACAACCTGGAGCTGGAGCTTCTTGAAGCAGATGTTGAGCTTTCTGTTTCCGAGGCTATCGTGAGAGAGATAAAGGAAAAACTGCTTGGGAAGAAAATCGAAAAGAAAAACCTCCATTCGTTTATTGGGTCTGCAATAAGGGAAACGCTGATAGGGGTCTTGCAAAATGACCGGGCTTTTGACATTCTTGAAGTTGTCCAAAAAACCGAAAAACCAGTAAAAATAATGTTTATCGGAATTAATGGCGCGGGAAAAACCACAACTATAGCCAAGGTCGCAAAGCTGCTTATGAACAATGGCCATAAGGTCGTTTTTGCAGCAGCAGATACATTTAGGGCAGCAGCAATTGAGCAGATGGATGTCCATGCCACCAGACTTGGGGTAAAAATGATAAAGCGGGACTATGGGTCTGATCCTACTTCTGTTGCATATGATGCTGCCAATTATGCAAAAGCCCACGCCATAGACGCAGTACTTATTGACACGGCAGGAAGGCAGGACACAAATATCAGCCTGATCAATGAAATTAAGAAAATGAACCGCGTCATTTCTCCCACGCTAAAAATTTATGTTGGTGAAAGCATTGCAGGAAATGCGATAATTGAGCAGGTTTCAACATTTAACAGGGAAATCGGGATAGACGGGGTAATTTTAACAAAATTAGATTGCGATGCAAAGGGCGGGACCGTTCTTTCGATAAATAAAGCAACAGGAATCCCGATAGTCTACATTGGAACCGGACAGAAATATGAGGATCTTGAACTTTTTGATGCGAAAAAAATCGTGGATAGGATAATTGAATAAGCTTTTCATTACTCAAGGACAAATTTTCGCAAAAATTTGTCCGCATTGGAATTTGCAAATTCCAATACAATAAAAATTATCATATTATTAATAAAACGATCATTTTATATAGAGTATGAACGTACCATATATGGTATGATTGAGGAATTTAACAAGTTCAGGGGATGGACGGTCCTGGAGTATTTTCTCCTCTACCCCAATACGAACATTCATGTAAATGAACTGGCAAAAAAACTTAAGATAGGTTTACAGACCGCACATCGCTTTTGCACGAAATACGCTGATGAGGGCATCCTCATTAAGAAAGAAATTGGAAACGTTCATCAATTCTCCTTAAATGATGAGGATTCAAGAATAAAAACGCTCAAAAAATTTATTGGGCCATATATTTTGGCAGATGGGGAATACCTAAAACCATTTCTTAAAAAGAATAAAAATATTCTTTCTATTTCCTTATACGGTAGTTTTGCATCAGGAGACTACGGAGATAGCAGTGACATAGACATCCTAATCTTAACGGGTGATGAAAAAAAGCCTGATACGCATGACTTTTCAAGAATAGAGTTAAAACTTGGAAGAGCTGCGAATGTAACAACTATAAGTTTTCCAAGATGGAGAGAATTAGAAAGAAAAAAGGATAATTTTTTCATTTCCATAATGAAAAATAATGTGAGGGTGTGGGGGAATCCTATATGAGTTACCGTAATTGCATTGAAAGGGGGTTGCTAAGAAAAATCCCGGTCGTAAAGGAAGAGACAGAAAACCAAATAAAAATAGCGCAGGAGTACATAAAAAAAGCAGAGAAAATAATGGATAAGGACGTATATGACATATCCTTTCTTACTTCTTACATAAGCATCTTTCATTCTGCACGGGCGCTTCTTTATAGTAGAAACTATAAGGAACGAAGCCATTTTTGCCTATTCGAATTTGTCAGGGTGGAGTTCAAAGCAGACAGCGAACTTTCCAGGTTAGGTGAGATATCACAAAATTATCGTGAAACAAGGCATATGATACAATACGAAGGATCATTATGTTCAGAGTCTAGTGCAGTTGAAGCGATAAAAGATGCAAAAAAGTTCTTAAGTGCTGCAAAAAGAATTGTTTTTACACAACAAGGGGCAAAATAACCACAAAGGGCCATGAAACAAGACTTTAATAACATAATCGTGCTAATTATAGTCAAGTACAGCACAGTTGTTTTGACAGGCTAAGCGTTTATAAAAGTCGCAGAATCATAGATAAGTGATAGTAATGGTCACTAAAAAAGGGCGGGACTGGAGGGCAAAAACTGCAATCCCAGTCAGGACAGACCTTAATTCGATGGAAAAGGAAGCGCTCATGCGCACAAGAAGCACACTAGATTCTATTTCTGAATTCCTAATAAAATGGGAAAAGGCAAAATCCAGGCCATCTGGCATGATTAACCAGGTCGATAAGATAAAAAATTTCTATAATACGCTTCGGGTCTGGTATGATGAAGTGAGCGTAGAGGGCGATGAGAAAGAGCGGGAAGAGCGATTAGCCCGATTGGTTAATTTCGTAACAATCTGCAGAAGTTACTGGTGAAGAGTTAATGATGAGTGTGAAAGTTACTGATAAAAATTGGTGAAATGATGAGCGGTTCTCCACAAAGTCCACAAAGAGTTAGGGAAAATCCTTATGAGCAGGACATGAAAAAAGTGCTTGCAGAGATAGCTGACTTGGCCAGGGGCGCAGAAGCAGTTGCCCAGGCTCCGGAAGTCCGGGCAAAAATTACAGGGTATACCGAGCTTTTGTCTAAGGCTGCAAAAGTGCAGGTAAAAAACCCAAAAACAAAATGGTTCGGCGAGCAGGCGCTATCTGCGATAAAGGAAGGGCGGCTGGATGTTGCTGGGTTTGCGATCAGCGTAGGAATGCTCCTGCCGCTATTGAACGAGGATGAGAAGAAAAAATTCCAGTCCAGATTCCAGACAATTGTAGAAAACAGAACTCCGCTAACCCCGGAAATGCTGGCTCAATTTTCGAAGGAAGTAGCTTATTCGGAATACAGCGAGCAGGCTGCTGGCCTGCGCGCATCCCTTTCAAACTGGGGAAAAGGCCTTACCAGGCAGAAAGCCCTTGCCGAAAAAGTTCTCCGCACAGCAGAAGAACTTGCCAGGAAAGGGGAATTTGTCTATGCAGATCATGGGATGGGTTTTGCAATCACCTATGTTGCAAGTATCGAGGAATTCGGAGTCAGGAAAGGGAATAAAATCGATTCGGTAAGCTTAGGGTTCAAAGGTTCTGTAATGGAGGAAATGCTTGCAGATTATGCTTCGGAAAACTGGGAAATTCCTCAAGGCAAAGAGGGCGAAAGGAAAGAAGAAAAACTTGCAGAAAAATGGGCTGCAAAGGAAGAGACTTTCGATAAGGGCGTTTCAAGAAATATAGACATATGCAATGCGCTTACGGATTACTATAACATGAAAAAAATTTATGAAGGTGCCTCAGGATATGAAGAAAAAATCCATAAGACCGATTCCCGATTAAAGGGGGGGACTACGCTTAAAGAGCTCCTTCGTAACGCCCATCTTGCTGCAATAAAAGGGGATTTAAGGGGATATAGTGAAGAGAGAAAGCGGATCATATTAAGGGGTAATTTAGTTGCCGATGCCGCAAGAGCGCAGGATATTGAAGCCATAAAAAAAGGCATTGATAATGGATTAGGGCAAATGAGCAGCATTCTCTTAAGCGGATGGAAAGGGAAAAAGCAGTTGGCAGCGCCTTTCGAAATTGTCGGGGATACCCTGCCTTTTCCGTACCCAATTTCAGTTGACCGCTTTGGGGAAATCACACGTTATGAGGATACGCCAGACTTTAAAAAATTGGATCCGATGCTACGCTCAGAATGGGAACATTTATTCAAACAGGTTCACCAGTTTAGTGCAAAAATAGCAGGGCTTAAACCGGATGAAAAAATCCCGTATGATGAATATAGGGAACTTATCCGGCAAAGCGTAGAACTCAAAAGAAAAACAGTAGGGCTCCAGATAATGGATGGGGAATTGACCCGGCATGAAGCGTATTATCGGGCATTAAATAAAGAACATTTTGCAGGCCAGAGCTATAAGGCCCTTGATTATCTTGCAGATAGCAAATCCAGATTAGATGCTGCAGTAGGATTTTTGCGGGCAGGTAAATTTGAGGAGGCCGAAAAATTATATTCTTTGGCAATAAAGGCAAGAAGGCAGGCACTACAAATATATGGTGCACCGAATTTTGAAAGCGGCGCAGTGGAAAAAACAACGCTTCTAGAGCAAGGCAGGATGCTCAGTGCCACTTTGGGCATTGATATGAAAGCTGAGGATTGGGTAAGATATCTTTATAATTTCAAACCAGACCTTGAAGCATATGAAAGAATTCACACTGATGCAATGCACAATATCCTTTTTGGGATTATAGATGGGGAAGACCTTCAAAGAAGATTTAAAGGCACGAAATTAATTGAAACTGCAATATTTGCAACTCCTGCCCATTCAATAACTCCTCTTGGAGGGATGGCAGAGCATGAAAAGGCAGTAGTCTGGCTTGTACTTGCAGGGGTGGGAGGCGCAGGTACTTTCGGCCCATTTTCACCAAAAGGGGGTGGGGGATCAGGCGGAGGTCCAAAATTCAAAATAGAGGGGGCAGAAATAGGTACGCTTGCAGCAGAAAGTGGAGGAAAAGAAACGAGCATAGATACGCTTAATGAAGCAACAAAAATACTCCAGCAGATGGAAAAAGAGGCAGAAAAGGCAAAGTTCGCAGGCAAAGTGGCTTTAATAGCTGCAACTATAGGAAGCGGTTTCATCCCAGTAGTTGGCCCCTGGATATCTGGCGCATTGATAATAGGAACAACTACCGATGATGTGGTAACTGAATATGAGGCCACTGGAAAAGTAAGCAATGAAACGTGGGCCAATGTTGCTATAACAGCTGCACTAGTTGGGGCAGGTGCAACAGCAGGTGCACTTAAGGCCTTAAAAGCAGCAGAAAATGTGACAGTATCAGCAGAGCAAATTGCAAAAGGAATGGGATGGTTATATACCTTAAAAATGACTGGGGATGCACTCGAACTACAGGCAAATTCAAATGAACTTTATGCTAAAGCAGAAGGAGAGGTGGATGAAGTGAGGAGGAGGGAATTAATCAACGAGGCAGATTCACTTAGAAGGGAGGCATATCTGCAGTATGGGATGGCGGGAGTGGGCGTAGCGCATTCAATTGCAAACCGCATTTCAAGATACTGGAGAATGCGGGCAGTAAGGGCAAGCTTGCTTGAAGAGCAGATGGCGAACCTTGGAATTGTTAAACCCGAAGTAAGGGCATATGAGGCACCAACAAAAGGCGCAATCCTTAATGATACAGCTACTTTGCAGGATTATCTTAGCGCATTATCAGGAAGAAAAGGAGCGGATGCACAAAAAGCCGCGCAAGGGCGTCTGGAAGAAATGGTTCCGGAAATGCGAAGAAGAATGGAAATCTGGGCAAACAATAAACAACTAATGGATGCATTAGGTTCAGAACAAGGATTGGATGCTAATAGTTTCTTAGGAAGAAGATTTGAAAATGATCTTAAGGATTTGCGAGGCAAAGTACGAATTGTGGACGAGCCTGCAGAACAAGCTGCACGGGCAGCAGCGGGTGGCGGAACTACACCAGAAGGACAATTTACAGACCTTAGGGGCCAGATAATTCCGACAAGAACTGGCGAAGTACCCCCAGAACAAGTTGGAGCGCAAGGAACACGGGCAGGACGAGTGGGTAGAGCAGTTGGAGGGACATTGAAAACCGTTGGCGGATGGTTCATGAAAGACAGTACCGCCGCACCTCCAGAAGTAAAACAAGTAGCTTCGATTCCTGAAGGTAAGGGACCTAAAGGCGCAGAGCCTGCTGAAGCTGGAAAAACAGAAGCTGAAATAGCGGCAGCCAGAGCAAGAGAACAAACAATAGATCCCACAAAAGAAATTGCAGATAAATTCCTCAAAGAACATAAGGGAGAATGCGTAGCTTCGCTTGAAGAGATGCGCAGGGCTAACCCACAAGAGTTTGAAAAATTAACGCAAGAATTGGCAAGAAGGGCAACTGACCCTCAGGAGAAAGATCCATCCAGCTACAGGGAAATACTTGCAACACTTTATGCAAAAAGTAAAGCTGGCTTCGGATTAGACGCTGCAAGAGAAGCACGGGACATAATAAATGCTGCGGCAAAGCAAAGATCAGCGCGTGCAGGCAGGGCAGTCGAAGCAAAGGCAATTGAGGATGAGTATAGGGCAAAAACATTAAGCGAAGGCCAGGTTAAGGCATTGTTAGAAGCCAGGCCGTCTCTTGTCGGAGACGTATTCAAAACAATTACGGTTGAAGAGAGGGCAGCAGTAGATGGGCAGTTAGGCAAGGCAGGCGCGCTAAAACCAGCGGAAATCGCACAAAGATACGATGATGCTGTAGGCAATTTAAGGAGAAGCATGAGCACAAGGGCAGAGGGAGAGACCCTTGCAGCGCTTTATGCAAAATCAGGAGAGATCGGGGTAGACCTTCCTGCTCAAGCCAAGGAATTAGCAGAAAAAACAATTAAAGATGAAGCCCGCGCAAGAGGAGTTAACCCTAGGGAAGTTACTCAGGAATACCAGGCAAAACCCCTAACTGAAGAACAAGTGAAAGCATTAATGGAACGGAACCCTGAACTCCTTGCCCAAATGCTCCCGCGAATGGATCCTAATGATGCCGCCGTACTAAGGGGCGCTCCGGCCGTTGGTGAGGCGGGTGAGACGGTTGGAAATGAAAGAAGGGCGATTATCGACCATTACTCCAGAGAGATAGCCAGGCTGAATAACTCACGGGCGGTAGAAACTGGCCAAAGGCCGGATAACTTATTTGCCGACCTTAGGCAAAAAGCAGACAGCGGAAATATTGGCGCTGGAGGCTTTAATGGGGCGGTTAGCGAGTATCTTGGCAGTGAAGCCTTAGGAAAAGACATAGAAGGAAAGGTAAAAGTTGGCGAAGATGGCAAACCTGCAAGAACTGCACTTAAGGCATTGGTTGGAGAAGGAACAGTAGCAGCAGATTGTGCAAAAGCACTTGGAGAACCGAATCGGGCAGCAAATGCAATAATTGGAGCAAGATTAAATGCCCTGGTTGATGGGGTAGATGTAACTGCAGATGCAAAGGCCAGATATAAAACAGCAATAACTAACGTGATCGAAGGGGGAACACGTTCATTCATAGACAGCGAAAGGGGCGGAGCAATAAGGGACATCGGGAGATTGCTCGATGAGGTCCATAGCGAAGCTTTGCGCTTGGCGGCAGGAGATAAAGCAGCTGGTGCTGATGGCAAAGGCCAAGTAGTAGATCCATCCAAGATCGAGCGGATTGGAAACAAAATCAATGAGGCCGGAAAAGCCAGCGGCCCGAACCCGTCCGAAGTGGTAGGGGAAGCAAATGGATTTGTAGATTATACAAGAAGGCTGTCCAACCAGATAAAAATAAATGCACAATTTTCAGTAGAATTTAATGCTGCAAGCCATCTTAAGTCTGCAACAGAAGGCCCGAGTGGCACTGGCCCAACTGCGCCGGGTTATACAAGAAAACTAACCTGGAAAAGGGTAACAAAAGTAGGACTAGGTGCCGCTGGAGTAGCGACCCTAGGTGTTGGTTTATACACCATAGGGCTCGGAGGAATTGCAGCAGTAGGAGTACCTGCGGCTATTGGGTATGCTGGATGGAGGGGCTTTAAAGCAAGCCCGAGCAGGGGAAGGGCATTTTTCAGGGGAGGAGGATGGCCCTATGCATATTTCCTGCCAGCAGCAATGAGTTTGGCTTGGCCAGCTTATCATTTTGGGTTGGACCCAGAGTATGAAAGGAAAGAAAAAATGGCAGAAGCATGGGGTCTTGAAGAAAAAGGGGGCATTAGCGATAGGTTCGGAAGTTACCGGATTCCTCTTCCAAATAGGGGAGAAGGTGAAAAATATGTTTGGATGTTGCCTACAGAACCTCTCAAAAGGGAGACGTTGCAGCCAAGTGATAAAGGTAAGCTTGATTTGCAGATAGGAGATACAAATATTTATGTAATAGATCCGCGGCCGGCATTTTTAGCAGCAACAGGTGCGGGAAAAATATTGGGAATAAACGATAAGTTTGCGGAGTTGCAAGGACCGGCCGTAAAAGCTGAGAAAAAAGCTGAAGTTGAGGCTGGTTTCACAAAAGACCTAACAGCCGCAAGTATAACAAAAGATGATGTCCTGCTTGCTACGGCACACCGAAAAGCAGAGGCAGTTATGCTAAGGGAAGTCCGGTTTGTAGAAGTAAAAGATGATATCGAAGAATTAAATGCAGCCAGAAAGGCAGAAACAGAAAAAAGAGGAGCTTTAGCAGCAGCCAGGGAAGAAACAGAGAGGAAAGAAAAAGGGAAAGAGGCCGGACATCCGGAATCAGGATCAAAAATTGAAAAACTGGCAAAAGAACTTCATGATGCAGTAAAAAGATCAGATGATGCATTTGCAAAACTCCAGAAGGATTTCCCTTATTTGGGTGCTATCCTTGAGCAGCAGATTGCGTATATTGATTTGGAAAAACTAAACAGGTACGCTAATTTACCAAAACCAGAAGCAGAAGGATATGTAAAGGAAACATTAGGCATATTCGGTTTGAATTATGCTGATGTAAGCGGCAGGACATTTGACAGAGGGTCATTACTGGCAGTGATAAGAGCGCAGGGAGAGATACCAACTTTGGATGTCCAGACTGTCCGTGGAACGCTTGCACAAAAATTTTACAGAGGGTATTTGCAAGATCCGCTCATGAATGGGCAGGTGAAAGGGTATCCTATGACTGCTGCCTTAACAGAATACATTAACCAGAAACGGAAGCTGAATCCAGATTCGAAATTTGACTTAGAAGACCTCAAGTACTTCTCAGCATTCAGCAACCAGATGGTTGCAAGGCAAGCCCTTTTGAGGGGATACGACGGCATGGTGCTGAAATTCTGTATTTCCACAGGGATAGTGCAAATGCAAGGCAAGGTTCCGGTAGTAGGATCGCAGCAGGAAGAAGATATAAAGTTCTTACGCACCCACCCACAGCTATTCAGGATATTATATGCTGAAGGAGTGCTTGGAGGCCATATACCTCAGTCATATATGGCTGATGCTGTTGCAAACCTAAGAAAATCAACTCCAGCAGAAACAGCGGATGGAATCAGAAAACAGCTGGAAGTTGCGGGCCTTTATCTTGAAAATCCTCTTGCTTCAACAAACACATATTCATTCCTTGCAGCTATGGATAATCGGGCAACGCAGCACCCTGAATTTAGGGCCGCGTTCAAAGCGCTTGTTGATGAGTATAAGGTTTCAGAAGCAGACACGGCAAGGCTCATGGAAAATTATAAATTAAAAGTTGCGAACTGGGCAAAACTTAACGGGCTTGATGGCTTTGCCCTTGGGGCTGACCCAAATAATGCACAAATGGTATATGGCAATCCAAGAGACCTTGCTTCGGAGATAATAGGAAGTGATTCTGCCAAAGCAATGGAAAAGGCAAAGGCCAAAGGATTGGTGGGACCAAGCTTACTTGCAGAGCTTGATCCGAAAATGCTTGATCATCCGGAACTTGTGGCTTTGGCAAATGATCCAAGGTTCGGGCAAGGGCTGGTTAAGGCGATAATTGCGGAAAAAGACAAGTTTGATGCCCCTGGAAAACTGGTTTTGGCATTGCTAAAACTGCTTGGGAGCGGCACAGAAACCTGGGGAAGAGGAAATGTTGAAAAAGAGGTAAAGCGCATATTTGATTCCATTGAGCAGCTCAAAGTTAAAGCACCAAAACCAAGCGCCCCGCAAGCAGTGCAGCTCCGGCTGGCCCCATTAAACCCGACATACATATTGCCGGGTGGCCTTGCCATTTCAAGGGCAGGTGACTCTTTAGGGCTTTATGAAGTCAGTAAGGGGGCGGCAATAACCCCGCGCATAAGGGAATACTTTAATAGCGGACTTTCAGAAAATGGATGGCTGCTAAAGGCAATCGGAACAGATACTAAGCTAAGAGAGGTGCTGAAGGAGAAAGCGGGAAGCATCGCGCCGGGGATAGTAGAACAACAGATATATGATACAATATATAGGCATGCAGCCGCAGCACGCGGAGCAGGACAATACCATGTGCCAAAAACTGCGCAAAAGGGCGAGCAGGACAATACCCCGCAAGTGCTCAAAGATATTGGAATAAGGGTTAAAGCAACTGAAGGCGGAGGATTGGAACTGGAGCTTACTATTCCGGAGGAGAAAACCGACCGGGTAGCACATGTAAAAGCGCTTCTTACTGCGCCCTTGCCAACAGGCACTTCAGCACAAGGCGCAGCGCCCGCCCAAGCGCCAACGCCAGCCCCGACATTCGGCAAAAGCGAGGAGCAGAAACAGGTTGAAGCGGATGCGTTTTTTAAAAAGAACATATCTTCTAAAGTTAGACTCCGTATAGAAAATTTGCTTGCCAAAGCCCCTTTTAAAAATAGCCTTGGTGCAGATGAAGGAGAGCAGAGAAAAACCGCAAGGAAACTCATATACTTCGAAATAGTGCTGAAACATCCGGACCCGAAAGAGCTTTATGATAGGTATGGCATTCATATAAAAGAAGGCCACGGAGAAGATGCAAAAATTGATGGCCTTGAACCGAGCGAGTCAGCACTAAAAACAAAGGGTGACAATTTAAGACGAGACGCGGTGAAAAAATGACAGGAATAGTTGCAGACAAAAGTGGAGTCCTTACGGTAAACTGTACAGCGCAGAATTTTCCAACTAAAATTAAAGTAAATGCAACAGATGATGATTCAGCAATAAGAGAAAAAATAATAAAAGCATTAAATAGTGCATACCGGGACGCTGGTGATGGAGGGGATGAGAAATCAAAAGCCGAAATACGCAAACTCAAACGGGAGGATGCTGAAATAAATCGCGCCATTCTTCTGATCAAAGCAAAACTCGGAATCGAAGGAGGGGAAAAAGAACCTTCTGAAACAATACATGCAACTCCTGCAAGAAGGGAAGGCGAACTTGCCTGGGTAAAAGTGGCCAAATTAGAAAAAATAGACCTAAAATGGCTCACCAAAAGAATAGAAAAGGGAGAAATCGATGCTCTTTATCAGCGGGCAGATGATATTGAAAAAATGCCTAAAAATGAAACCGCCCAAGCACTCATAGAATTTGTATCATCGGAGAAGGGAAACAAGTTCAAACAATACGTTGATGGACAAACCAGCGGCGCATATATGCGACTAGCATTATTTCTGGGGGGAGCAGCAAAAGGAAGTAAAGTAAGTACAGAAAATTTGGATGCACTGGTCAAGGGGCTAAATGAATATTTTGCACAAAATGGATCATCTGCATTTGGGGATGAACTGTACGCGATTAGGTCTTTTGGCGAAATTAGCAGGGCAGTGATCGGGACTGCACTTTATGCAAGGCGATTTAACGCAGAAGGGAAGGAAGACCAAAGGATAAAGAGATGGGAACCGAAAGTTGAGGCGGCTGCTCCGCGACAAGAAACTGACAGTGCCGCTCCTCCAGCAAGAGTAGTGGCGCCAGCAGCTGCTCCGGCGGTTGCTCAACCAAAAGTTACAGAAGAATTGATTATCCAAAACGTAAATGCTGGAAAAGCAAAAGAAGTCGAAGCATTATTAGATAAGGCAGAGAAAAAAGTTGTGGATAGTGCTTTTGAAAAACTATATTTCAGTTCAATTGTAAAGAATGATCTGTTCGGAAAAGTTACTCAGGGAACTGGGTCTATTCTTATGATGATCAGCGCTCCGATGGATGAACAAAAAAGAAAACTGGCAATAGGAGTTGTCAGTACATTTCTAAAAACCCAGGGAATAAATATTCCAGAAGGAATGCGTGATTCATCTGCATTGATAATCGAATGGACAAATTTTGTTGAGAAAAATAAGGAAAAGGCTGCGCCTTTAAGGCGCTAATTTTGCCGAACTTTCTGGGCGATTATTCGATTATTTTTTGCTTTTTGCAGGAACTTGGTTGTTTTGGAACTTTATTGTTGGTAATATTACTGGAGGAGGAAGATTAACTGCCCTTCCGATTAATATCGCGTTCATAGAAGCATGATAATTTATTGCATTGACTATTTCCTCGCCATAGGTAGGGGAAAATTTCTTGTTTTTTGTATAATCTGAATATGCAGCCTTTATTTCATCACCGCTAAATTTTACGCTGCCGCCAATTGTTATGTTGCTATTGCTCGGTGAATAAATTGCAGTAAAGACAAAATCCATTGAAAGCATATTTTCTTCCATTTTTACATTATTGACATCAATATTAGTTGCAACTCCTTGATGAAGATTTGGCCCAACTTTTCTGGTTTCAGAAAAATTAAAATCAATAAAATCTAATCTCATACTATCGACCTCTGAAGTACATTCACAAATGGATTATAAAACCTTACTCCATGCTATCTCTGGTAGGGATTTGCCTGAGTTGGGCTGTAAGGAGTAGGACCTGGATTGATAAACATTGGAGTTGCACCGCGATAAACATCACCTATAGATAAAGTGATAAAGCCCCAGCCTCCTGCAAAGCCGCCATATTGGTAAGTTTGCATAAGAATATCTGAATAGGTCGGACTATCTTGTGTTGAATATCCTCCTGCAAAGTGAACCGAAACCCCTGGCCTGCCGCCAGCAGTCCTTTGTGGGAACTTAAGCTGGAAATGAGCTCCAAAGCCAGCGTCTGGTGGCCCGCCTCCTGCTTTTCCTCTTACACCCTGGATTGCACCAAGATTAAATTCTATATTATCGCGCTTAACCAGCTTGATATCAAAACCGCCAAAGAACTGGGGCTGATCGCGCATCCCTCCAATTAAGTATAATTTCATCCGGTCAACATATTGTGCAAATATTCCAACATCCCACATTTTATCCCCGTCTATAAGGACACGGGCAGCAGTATAAATTTCAAGATTTTCCTTAACGCTTTTGTTGAATTTTTCCTGTATTGCGAATTTTTCCCGCTCAAATAGTTGGCCTAAGGCAACTCCAATTTCACGCAAGGTTGATTCATCAAGATTTATTGTTCTTTCATCTGCAGCAAGTAGAAGATCCCGTACTTTTTGGGATTTTATTAATGGATTTGCTCCAGAAGCAAGCTGGGCCCTTAATTCCGGATCAATTTTTCCTATGTATCCCCGGATCTTCTTATTTGGGCTATCAAGATATTGCGCAGCACGGTCATATTTTGCCACAAGTGATTTGTAGCTCGAATAATTTTCAACCAGATTATTGTAAAGAACTATTCCGCCCTGAAGCAATGTTGCTTTGTATTTCCACTGCTCGCCCAGTTGATCGCGTGACAAAATAGCTGCAGCACCAACAATCATGCGGTTAAATGCCGGCCCATTGAATAAATCAAGCCCAAGATCAGCACCTACCGCACCAGCCATTCCACCTAATTGAGGATTGGCCGGAAAAAGTGGGAAGAAAGCCTGGGCACGCGCAAAACCACGATTAAATGTTAGAAGTGCTCTTCCGCTCACATTATCAGGCACCTGCTTATACCAATCCCCGCCTTTTCCTGAAACCGGAACTTCCCTTGCAACCATATTAAAATCAAGAGAAAAATTCTCCGAAACACTAACAGCAAGAGCATAGCGGTCAAAGAACTGGTCGATAACGCCATAATAATTTTTGAAATTTTGTATAAATGCCTGTATCTGCTGGGGATTGTTGCCATAAGTAGACATTAAACCATTGAAATTATCTGCAATTACATCAATTGCCTGGTAGCGCTGAATTTCCACTCGCGCGCCCTGGGTTCTTTTGAAAACATCTTCGCCATAAATGTCCCTTGCGCCTGCAATAAATCCAATAAAGAGCCATTTCATTGCATCGAAGCTCGCACCACTCTGGGGATCCACAGTGAATTGTGGGATCAGGCTGAGCAAAGCACCATAGACAAGCTCGTTTGCTCTCTTACTCCCATAGCCATAAACTCCGATCTTATAGAGGTTTTGAAGATAAGTTCTTTGGAATGCTGCCTGGGCAAATTGCAGTGCCTGGGCATCTGCAGGTCCTGCTTCCACTGAAGCACCAAGGCCCCAATTGGTATGTGTCCTATCCGACCAGATCGTTTCTTGTTTGTAGTGTATCCCCCCGCGTCCAGCACCATGCGTAACACTTTCAGTAGGAGGAGGCATGCCAGGAACAGTAGGAGGAAGTGTGGTGTAGAACCCGCCTCCGGCACCAATGGTAAACTCGGACAATCTTGTTATTCCGCCATCGGTTTTTCTGCGCATTAATGTGAACACTCCATCCTGTATGAAATAATCATCGCTCTGGCCTGCGCCAGTGCCCGTACCCATGCCACGATCAAACCGTAGCAACTCCCCGGGGAATTTAAATTCATAAACCGATGTCTTGCCAACCTCCCTTACTGTTGGGGCAAATGCACCAGTCCATAAATATTGTGTTGGCGCCATAGCAGCCTGGCCCTGGGCACCACCAGCTGCATAGCCAGAAAGATAAAGTGATGAAAGTTCCTGGAAATGCAATAGAACAGAAGTTCTTCCAAGATCTACTGCCAGTGCAGAACCGCCGCTTTTTTCTGATTCTGTCAAAACATTTTCAACATTTGCTGCAGCAGTTAATGGAACTTTTGCTTTAGTTTCATCAGTAGAATATTTTCCAGTAAGGAGGAAAGATACAAAAGAATTAAGATCAGCATAATAATCGCTATGGCCTCCGGAAACCCTTAGATAAATATCACGATCGGTATAAGAAAATACACCAGTAACTGTGGATTTTGTTCCGCCTGGAAGGCGATCAGCTTCTGCAGTAGCAGAGAATGCAATGTTTTTTGGATTTTTTGGGTCATATTGGCTGAAAAGAGTTTTTGCAATCGCATTTGCCTGCGATGGGGTTACTTCAGCGCCTATGGAAGCACTTCTTATTCCCCCTTTGCTTCCTAATGGCTGGCCGGCTATGCCTAACCCTCCAAAACCTGTTTCTGAACTTGCATTTAGTGCAGCAGCAACACCACCAGTAGTAGTGACCCAGCTTCCCACTCCTCCTACTATAGTAGGAATATTATCGCCCCAGGCATAACCAAATTGCCCGCCGCCGCCAATTGGCTTTGCACTGTATTCCAGGGGCCTCTTTGGCCTGAAGGCATCCTGAATTATGAGTCCGAATTTAGTTAAACTTGGGAACCAGATGGTTGAACCTGGGAAAGCAGTTGAGATAGTTACTGGAGTATGAGTCGGATAAAACCAACTTCTTGCATTAGCAACTGTTGAAGCTGCAAAAGTGTTAATATATAAAGAAGGAATAATTGTAGTTGGAACAATTGCTGCGCTTTCAGGAGTATAGATTGTGCCTGGACTTAGGTTAGCCCTTCCTGAAGTTACTGGAATAATTGGTGCCGGAAGAGTAAGCAGTCTTGGGAAAGGGCTTGGATAAAACCCGCCTGGAACTCCATAACCTGGGGCTATCAAAGGCGGCTTAAGTGCCCATGGCTTATGAAGAATATAATGCGGCTCTTGCGGAAGAAGATAAATTGTCCTATCCAAAAGGTCAAGCCGGTCATAGATTAGGTTTCCTGAAGCAACTGATCTTCTTATATAATTAAATGCATCACCAAGTTCATCAATAACTCTGCGAACATCAATTAGTGCGCCTCTGTTTATTGGGTTTAGGGGATCTGCAAGGCCTGCTACCGTTCTTGTACCAGCATGTATCATATCGAGCGACTGCGAATATGTGTCTGGGGCATTTGCACAGGATTCTGCCACTGCTTTTATTGCAGCAAGGTATTTTGGTACAAGAATGGGATTTACCGAATTAAGGAAAATTATGGTATCGCGAACAGACCTTCGCTCATATTCTGAACCCACATGATTTTCCTGAACTGTCTTTACATACTGGAAAAATGCGGCTGCAGTTATAGGAGGCAGTGCGGCTGCAATTGCATATCGCTGATTGTCAACTTCTGATGGAGGCCTGAAATGATTGTTGAAATGTCTAAGTTGGACTTCAAGGGGTAAATCTCCATACATTTTTTTCAGCATAACGATTTCATCCGTTGTTAAATCACCGGGTTTGAATTCTTTTCCTGATGCGACCGCACTGGAAACACGCGTATGAAGATCCTGGACGTTTTTATCAAGAAGAAGCGGGCTTACATCAATTTGATGATAATCTCTTGCCCAGGCTTCCTGGCCTTTTCGGACTTGATCTGCAGAGAAAGTCTTATCAACGCGTTTTTTCATCTTGTCAATTAAATCAGGATCAGCAATTGCAAGGTTGGTGAAAATTTCGCCCACTTCCTGATCAAGCGCAAAAAGATGAGCCAGGACTAAGTTGTAAAGTTGTTTTTGGCCTGCTATTTCCTCTAATTCTCCGAATAATGAAAATATCTGCGATCGTTTTGGATCTCCAAGAAGAAGATAAGCAGAATCGATTTTCATAAAGCACGATTTAAATGCCGCAAGTTTTTCTGATATTGGTTTTTGACTTTCACCAAATAATACAATTGTTATCGCATTTGCAGAAAGTTCATTGAAATTGGATCTTAAACTTGATAGAGAATCTGTTGCCTTTTTAGTTACCGAAGCAGAAGAAATGGAAGTTTTTATAACTGTAAGGTGCTGGCCAATCTTATCTGCCCATTCGCGCGCTGCAGGGGTTTTTGCCAGCATATCACGAAGGGGATTGAGATCTTGTTTAATTTCAGTTAATTTTTCCCTTGCATCAGCAAAACGCTTATTTTGAATAAGTGTATTTAATTCATCGATTGCTGCAAACTGTTTTGTTTTATACCCTTCAAATACTATACGTGGGTCTATTTTTGCCATACCAAGTGCAGAAAGAAATTCCATTCGGGCCTGCGCCTCTTCTGCCATGAATTTTTTTAGGTCAAATTTGTCGAGCCATTTGCTAAGAGGATCAAGCTCTGCCTTAAATTTTGCAAGATCCGCCTTTCTTGATGGATCTTGCCCCAAAACTAAAACCGCTTCACTGGCAAAATTGAAGCGATTTACTATTTCCTGCAAAACCATACCTGAAGGTGAAGTTTCAAAAATTTTTGTCAGCTTGGCAAGATGCATCTCACTAGTTTGGACATGAGGAGGATAGCGTTTTTTTAATTCTTCAAACTGATCAACTTTTTTTGGTATTTGTGCTTCTGGGGTTTCATAATATTTTTTATATTCCGAATAGAAAATTTCATATGATTGCTGGCCGGGACCTTTTGATGCATAATGAGCCCTCTGTGCAAGCTCCTGTGCTTTTTTGCTATCGGCCTTTAATTGGCTGACCCAGTATTCAAAACTTTGTTTTTCCCCGCTTTTTAACCAAAGATAAGCATAAACAACTGCATTTAGGAATTGGGTTGCTTGAATTGGATCGGTTAAACCAAATGCCGAAGTAGTTGCATCCACCAGTTGCATCATTGCGACGTTATCTTTAGGGGCACATGCAGGAAGACCCATTCTCTGGAAAAATTCGTTTATTTCTCTTAGTTGACCAGAAGACATTTTCGCACGTATATCAATCAGAACTGGTGAAGACTGCACCGCTATTATCTGGTTGATTTTAGCAACAAAATTAGGGCCAAACTGTGCTTCTGCGTCCCCTCTTTTTCCTTGTGCAATCATCCGGATACAATCAAAAAGCATTGTGCCGATAAGGAGCGGATCAGCTCCAAGAAGTCCTTTATCTGCAGCGTATCTGCTTTGAAAATCAAAAAGAATAGAGTTATTTTCAAATGCATGTTTAAAAGTATCATAAAATGCAACTTTTTGTATTGGATCTGCCATATTATATTTTGTTACAAGATCAGTGAATATCGCATAATATCTTGAGTAAAATTTTCCCTGTGAATCGTTGCCACCAGAAGAGACAAAGCTAACTAAAATAGAAACTGCCTCTTGCGCTTTTGCCCGTAGTTCTGCTTCAGTTTGTGAAACTAATGTTGGACCTGGTGCCATAATTCCTGCACTCCCTCCGGAAGGAGGTTTACCGTATGCCAAATTAGGCATTCCTGCATTTATATTGGTTATGCTAAGTACAATCGCAGTTGCTGCCGCAACAGCCCTACTTGAAAACCATCTTGAAAATGCTGATTTTGAAGATCTTGGTGATGGAACGGGAGTTGAGTGAGAAAGGGGATCACCTACTGCCCCCTGCCCATCCTTATCCCTTCTTCTGATTAGAGCCATTTTATCCACTAGGACTCAATGATTTTCGATAAAAATAGTGTCGGGATAAGATTATAAAAGTATGTCACAGGTTATGACGGTTTATAACTGTTTTGTTTAATGAAAACATACCTTTTTAATGTCTAAAAACAAATAAGTTAGTTGTGAAGATTATGGAAAATGTAACTTTAAATATGCTATATGAAGAATTAAAAAAAATAGAAAAAACAGTTCAAAGGGTAGACCAAAAAATAGAGAATTTTATTGGTTTTGAGGCTATTTCTAAAAAAGAAGTTGAAAACCTAAACAGGATAAGTGCAAGAAGTAAGAAAAATTATAAGCCCTTGGATAAACTCGCACAGGAATTAGAAGTGAAGCTTCATGAGTGATTGGGAAATAAGATTATCCAATAATGCTGAGAAGTTTCTGAAGAAATTAAAACTTAGAACGGATTTAGAAAAATTACTAAAAGCTTTAGCGCAATTGAAAGAAGGCCCTTTCGTTCGTAAATATAAAAAACTTGAAGGAACTTATCACAGATATAGAATGCGAATGGGGAATTATAGGGTAACTTATGAAACTTTTGAAAATGAAAAAGTAATAGTTATACTTGAAATAGGACATAGGGAAAATATTTACGATTGATTTTCAACAATCTTCTTCCCTTTTTCAGTTGGCACAATTTTTATTTTACCCTTAAAATCAAACCCTTTTTCGCTAAGTTCTTTCCCTTCCTGGATGCGGTCGAGCGCGATTGCCAAAGCTGCAACTTCGCTGTGCGGTTGGTTGGTTATGCTAATATTGTAATCTGCTAATTGATAGACTTCGCCAGGGACTTTTTCCGAGCCGACAATGATTAATAGTTTTTCTTTTTCCTTGCTAATTTTTATTTTTTCGAGCGCGCTTGTTATAGAAACTCCGTACATAGTCAAATGAAGAATTACAAATCCGCTCTTTTTGAATTTTTTAATTACCGAAAGCGGATTTTTTTCATAGCAAACAGAAAACAGGGAACCATTTACTGATCCGCCCCAACTTTCACAAATCCGCTCGATGCTTTCCTCTAGCCCATGATCAATTTGGCCAGAATAAACAAATGAACTTGCACCAAACGCCCGTGCAACTAAAGCTACATGGGTTGAGATTCGCTCATCGCGAGGAAGGCGGTGGCCAAGGCGGAGAATCGTTATTTCCATAAACATAAATCGAATTACTCAATTAAAAATGTTGTAGAGGAGAACGATGCAATACTAATCCGAACTGCTCATGTCTTTTGGTTGGCCTTTTGTTGAAACGTCAAGCGGAACAACATTGACATCCCTTTGCCTTATCCTGCCATCATTAGTTAAAAAAGTCAGGTTGGTTACCCAGCCGCCCCGTATGGGATTGAAAACAATTTCTTCAGCAGCTATAGTTGTCTTGGCGTCAGGCTCAAGTTCCCTAAGGTTTAGAACCCACGGCCGGATTCGCTTCTCGCCAGAATATGAACCACCAGACCATTGGAAGTAATACCTAAAAACAATATTATTTGGTGGAGAAGGCGAAGATGAATCTGCATTTTGAGCGGCAGTTTGAGCAGGATGATCCAACGGAATAATTGAAAACCCATCATGGCCGGTAACACCAAGAACAACCCGGGAAAGGTCGCGGGGCCAACTTTCCTCGTTTTTAAAAATAGCGGATAATTCCAAAAGGAAATGCTCTGCTATATCAGGTTGATCGGTCGGGGGTTTAAATATTTGAAGAAGCCCGTTTTTGGAAACCTCAGCAACCGAGGGGCTTGGCTGGTTTGCTGGCCACCACATTGCAGCCGCAATAACCCCGGCGCCAGGAGCCGCATATTCTGGAAAGGAAGAGGTATGTGGAAATGCCTGATTGAGTTCGACATCACAACAACCGCTCGGGGTAGGGGTAATCGTATGCCTGTAGATCTGCTTATCATTTAGCCACCAGAGGGTCCCATCCTCATGGCATTGCGCGGCCAGCGGTTTACTTCCGGAAAAAACAGAAGAGGACGGGATAATGTAAGAGTCAGTGAGCGATGCCCCTTTGGTTTTGGTTGCCTTCTCGACCGAAACGATTATGCCATCAGCTTTGGGATCAAAATCACACCAGATCCTGCGTTTTTCTGGTTTTACGGATTTAACTATCGGAGGCTTTTGGTCAGAGATTTTTATTTGATCAATAGCAAATGCTGCGGCACCCCCAACAACTAATGCAGCTGCACCTATGAGTAGACGCCTTAGAATCAACCTGGATCTTGAACTTTCTGTTTTTGCCACAAAGATATTAGAACCAAAAAATATAAATATAGTGGGGACTGGTCATTTTTTGTGTATTTTTCGGAAGTTATTCGCCGGGAGGTTTTTTTTCTCTGGTTTTTGATTTTTCACCTATTGTTGTAACTTCAGAGTAGGGCTCAGCTTTTCCTGGGGTTGCACTCTTAGGGGCAGGAGCTTCCACAGCAGTTCCAGCCTGGGAAGTTGCACCACGCATGGTTGTAACTTCAGGATAAGCATTGCCTTTTTGGGAAGCGGCGCCAGAAAGGGTTAAGGTAGTTGTGGATTCCCCACGGGCGGCTTTAGGGCGCACTTCTGCATATGGTTTTCCAGCCTGAGCAGCTGCCGAAGGTTTAGTAAGAACATCAGGTTTTGCCAAACTAGCATCTTCAAATGGTTTTTTTGTTATTTTTTCTTCTTCTTTAAGTGCCATATAATCGCCAACGAAGTATTAGGAAGCAAAGATTAAAACACTTATTTATTTGAAATTTTGAGTTCTTCGAGTGGAGGAAGATTCTGAAAATCTCTATTTTCTCGAGAAACGTCCAAATAAACTGGCATGCGGCCCGGTGCACTTAAGCGGACTATGTGTTTTCCTGAAGACAACACCACCTTAACAAGCGGAGATTCTCCCAGTTTCCTTCTGAAAATGGTTCCATCAGGAGCCCTATCGATTAAATCAACAACAGTTCCTTCTTGAATATTGGTTATGGAAAGCGGAAATGAATTCTGATCAACTGAAGGGGTCGGGAGGTTTATTTCTGCAGGCGAAGTTGTGGAACGCACAAGGTGAGTGATACCATAATATGAACCTGCAATAGTCGCCAATGCTCCAGCGAAGGTTAAACCAACAACCAACCTGGAAGGAGATTTTCTTTTAGGTGCGTTAACTGTAGATTCTGCAGAAGGTGTTGAGATTGGTTCATCGCCACTTAAACCGAGAGCTCTTTCACATTCAGTTAATGCATCGTGAAATTCACCCATTGACTGGAACCGGGCGGGTGGTAGTTTTTCCAATGTGCGCTGGACAAGATCACTTAGCTTTTTTGGGATAGCTGGGTCCAGATCATTTAGCGGGATTGCTTTTAATTTAACATGACGGGACAATAATTCAGCTGAGGTCACAGTATCCTCATTAGGAGCACGGAAAGGCGAGCGTCCCGAAAGAAGGACGTAAAGAACAGCACCCAAAGCATAGACATCTGACCGCTGGTCAATTTCAGCACCCACTGCAGCTTCAGGGGACATATATTCAGGGGTACCCAGAGCAGTCCCTTGCCGGGTGAGGGCTTGGTTTGTTGGTATTGCCCTATCAAAAGGTTTTGCCAACCCCAAATCAAGAACTTTTACTTCTTCAGTGCCTGATACCAAAAAAATATTGCTTGGTTTTATATCCCTATGGACTATGCTCTTCTGGTGCATCGCTTCAAGTGCTTTAGCTGCAGATTTGGCAATTCGGATTGCTTTAGCGACAGGGAATTTGGTGTTTTTTTCTAAATAACTTTCGAGATCTTCGCCAGGAAGATACTCCATGGTGTAACCTAGCCTGCCATCGAGCTTGATTATTTCATATGTTTGAACAATATTTGGGTGGCTAAGCTTGAGGGCAACGCTCGCTTCGCGTAAAAATCGCTCTTCTGCTTCTTTTAGCGCCGCGGGGATGGCAGCCAGTTCCGGGGGAAGCTGATAAACCTTGATTGCAATTTTAGGAGTTGTAGGATTGGAGGAATTTTCCCCAAGATAAACCGTTCCCATTCCTCCTCTTCCAAGTATGCCAGTTATGGTATACCCTTCGCATACGTGACCGATTAAAGGGTCAGGTGGGACAGGCTGCGAGTCAACAATTTGGACTGAAACTGATGGGTCAGCGCTCAGGATTGCGGCTAATTGAGCTCCTGAAACAAAAGGAGTTCTCTGAAATGCACGGGGAGAGTGGTCATGTGGTCCTGCACCTGCAGCCAAAACAGGAGGAGAAGCTGGAGAAGGAACAGGTTGAGCAGAAGAACCACTTGGAGAACCATTGGCAGCTTCGGCAAGAACTTGAATTTCAGCATATGGGGCAGAAGGGAGTGGAGGCCTTGCAGCTTCTCTTATTGCCGCTGGCTTTGCCGCACTGGTAAGAGGACGGCCAGCAGGGCCAGGAGGTGTTTTTTTACCAGGTTCACTCATGTGATAGGTAGTGTTAGGAAGAGATTTTAAATGGTTTAGTTGTGGGAATTTGTCTTCTTTGCAATGATTTTAAAGGCGCAATCTGCAATTTCATATTTATGGCTAAGTTTTTCGGTACTAACGGAGTTAGAGGAAAATTCAATGAACTTGATCCAACCCTCACATTGAAACTAGCGCAAGCAATTGGAACTTATTTTAAATTTGGAAAGATTCTTGTTGCAGGTGATTGCAGATTAACTGGTCCAACACTGAATGCAGCAGTAATTTCTGGACTTTCTTCAGTTGGCTGCGAAGTTATTGATCTTGGAATAGTTAGTGCGCCAACTGCAGAATTTATGATTGAAAAAACCAAAGCAGCAGGGTGCATAATTATTACTGCATCGCATAATCCGCCCGAGTGGAACGCACTAAAAGTTGTTGACGGAAAAGGGGTTGCTGTTTCGAAAGAACGAGGGGAAGAAATTGAAAAATTAATGCTTGATAGCAAAATAAAACTCGCAGAGTGGAACAAAGTAGGAAAAATTAGCAAATACGAACTTGCAGTTAGGGATCATATCGATGCAATAAAAAAAGTACTTTCGAGCGAAAAAATAGCGAAAATAAAAAACAACAAAATTGTTCTTGATTGCGGCAATGGCGCAGCATGCACAATTGCGCCAAAATTATTTAACGAATTGGGATTGGATGTCCTGACAATTAATTCCCATATGGATGGACGATTTCCAGGGCGGCCTTCGGAGCCGACCGAAGCAAATGTCAAGGAACTAATTGCAGCAGTAAAAACCGCTAAAGCAGATGCAGGAATCGCCTGGGATGGGGATGGGGACCGGGTAATTTTTGTTGATGAAACAGGAAATTATGTTATTGGAGATAAAGTATTTGCACTTTCAATCATTTGGAAATTAGCAGCGCAGAAAACAAATGGCGAGCGAAACAATGATATCATAACCACTGTTGCAACCAGCAAAGCAGCAGAAGAGGTTGCAAAAAAATATGGGGCAAAAACCAGATTCACTGCAATTGGAGCGCCATACCTTTGCGAGGAATTTGTAAAAAAGCCTGGGGCAATTGCAGGAGAAGAAGTCGGAGGAGTAATCTGGCCAGAGATGAGTTTAGCTAAAGACGGTTTTTACACTGCTGCGAAAATGGTCGAAGCATTATCTGAAAAACCGCTAAGCAAGTGGCTGAGTGAAGTCCCGGTTTATTTCAATGTTAAAACAAAAATCGAAGCTTTTGGAGATGCTAAAAAACAAAAAATTGTTGCCCGTGTTTTGAATTGTGCAAAGAAGAACAAGCTAAAATTCAACCAAATTGATGGGGTTAGAATCGACTTTCCGGATACAAGTTCTTGGGTAATTGTCCGTGCTTCTGGGACAGAAAATTACGTCAGGTTTTTTGCTGAAGCAAAAACAGAGCAAAAAGCAAAGGAATTGGTTGAGCAATATAAGAAAATAGCAACTGGCTAATCAAACTAATGCTTTTTCGATTAATTCTTTTATATCAACAGCTGCAGCAGAATTTGCAATCGAATTTGTTGTGAAAACCCCATCGCACATTCCTTTTAGTTTTGATAACGAATCCTTAAGGAAGAGCCCGTGCGTTGCGCCGCAAAATACTTTTTTAGCTCCGCCCTTTTTCACATTTTCAATTGCTTTGATCATGGTACTTCCGGTTGAAATCATATCATCTAGGATAAGTATGTTCTGGCCTTTTACTTCAAATGTTCGCTCAATTTTTTCTATTGTGCGGTATGCTTCTTTGCCTTTTTCATATTCCCCGCGTTCCTTGTGCATGGTCTTTCCACCGAACTCGCTTACTAAGTGACTAGCGCCTTCATCGGGGGAAATAACTTCGAGTCCTTCTAAACCTATAAGCGAGCGGGCATATTCGACAATCATTTTGCTAGCGCTGATATTTTTTATTGTAAGGCCCCGATAATCGAATTCGCCTTCTTTTTTCAGGAAATGGCAGTCAAGAGTCACAAGCTTCATTGCGCCTGCATGAGCAAGCATTTTACAAAGGACCTGGGCAGATAATGCTTCCCCTTGTACAAATGTCTTATCCTGCCTTGAGTAAGGCAGATAAGGGGAAACCAAAGTAACCCGCGCACCTTCTCGCTTTAGCGTATCCAAAACCAAAAGCGCGGACATAATTGAGTTGTTTTGATCAGGATATAATCGGTGAAAAAACATTACATCTTCGCCCTGGCAGTCTTCGATTTTGTTTATCTTGACATAGAGGTCTCCATCGGGGAAATTTTTTATTTCCACATTAGGCGTGCCTATCTCAGAGTAATTAGGACTAATTAAGTACATGATTATATTCTGTTAAATGTCCTTTAATTTCTTTGCATACGGAAAATTTCTTTAATAAGGGCGCATATATTAGGAAGACTACATTCATCGCATAAAGGAGAGGTTGAGATTATGGATATTGATTTGGGCGAATCTTCCGAAATTATGATCAGAAGATTAATAGGAATCCAGATCGAGATGAGGAAGATAAAACGTGCTAAGGTCGGGACAAAATCTCTTAATGAGATAAAAATAAAACACTTCGTGTAAAAACAAATTTGTGCGCTCGCTATCTGCGGGCTAAAGCCCGCAGTATTAACGCTCGCGCTTAGGATAGAAAGGCAGTTAGCTGAAGCTGTCCTGCTTCAGGGTTTATCAGCATCTGGTGAT
>JACRGB010000002.1 GCA_016212505.1 Microcaldota archaeon | reverse complement strand
CCGCAGCAATTTTTCTAAACTTGGGATTGCTCATCTTTTATTGTCGGAGGGTGTCGTTTCCACTCTAATTCAAATAAAGTTATCTCGCTTGATTCTAGGACAGTGAGTGTCCTCCCATCTAACCTTGATTCTAAAATAGCATCCATACGATCTACCACCCGCTGAACTTCTCTCCCAAATTTTTCACTAAGGAAGTCAAAATCTAACTCAAGAATGCCTACAACAACTGCTCTTAATTTACTAAGTTCATAGTACGCTTCCGCTGTTCCAATCCTATCCAAAAGCATAAGATCAAACATTGGAGTATAAACAATTGGTCGTATAGTTACGCGATCGTCATTAAGGACTATCCCAAAATGACCTCCTCTGGCTATATGTACCCCAACTTCCTGAATGGTCATTCCTTTTTCATCATTCCAAGCAACCGACAAACGCTTAACTTTCGAATGATGCGAATTCAAATGCGCTCTAAGTGCAAGCGCTCCGGGGGTCGTATTGATTAAGTTTTCCAAAATAGTACGATGATTTCTTTTTTCAGTTGTGGAAATTGAAACCCCATTTAGCAATGCAGCTGATTGCAAAACGGTCTGCCGTAGTGTTGTCATAACTAATGGTAAGATCAAAAATCCTTTTAAACCAGTTATCTCCACAACCATTTTTTGCTAATAGTGCTTTTGATACCTTAGAAGGTGCAAGAAGGATATTTTAATCTTGTTTCAGAAAATACTTCATGAGTCTTTTAGTTAAGGGTGGCTTAGTTTTTGTCAATGGGTCTTTTGTAAAAAAAGATATCCTAATTGGTGATGAAGGCGAAATTGCCGATATAGGGGCGAGCCTTAAGGGAGATGAAACTTTCAAAGCAACCGGCCTGCTTGTTTTGCCCGGTTTAATCGATCCCCATGTTCATCTTAGAGAGCCAGGCGACACTTACAAAGAGGATTTTGTTACTGGCGGAAAAGCAGCAATAGCCGGTGGTTTTACAACTGTTATCGATATGCCCAACAATAAAATCCCCACTACAACTAATGCCCGGCTCGATGAAAAAAAGGACCTCGCAAAAAAAGCCTTATGTGATGTTTTGTTCCATTTTGGCGGGACCGATGATAATTTTGCTGAAGTAAAAAAGGCAAATCCCGCTTCTATGAAATTATACCTTGGCCACACTACTGGAGGCTTGATCCTAAGGAAGCCTGATTCATTGGAGCGCCATTTTAAGGAGTTCCCAAAAAACCGCCCGATCGTTTTGCATGCCTGCGACCATTCTGAAAACGAGGCCGAAAACCTAAAAGAAACCTACAAGAGCATAACCTGTTTCCTATCCCTGGCTAAAGAATACCGGCGTAAAATCCACCTTGCCCATGCATCAACCGCGCATGAAATTACAATTACAAAATCATATCCTCTTTGTACGACTGAAGTTGCCCCCCATCATCTTTTCCTCTCAACAAAAGATCGGGAAAAGCTCGGATTCTTATACAAGGTTTATCCTCCTCTGCGCAGTGAGCAAGAGCGGATTATGTTATGGAATTCACTTGAAAAAGTTGACTGTATTGCTACCGACCATGCGCCTCATACGATAGAGGATAAGGAAGAAGGGGCTGCAGGTTTTCCTGGCCTTGAGACTTCTTTCTCCCTTATGTTTGACGCTGCGAATAAGGGCTTAGTGGATAAGGAGTGGTTGGTTAAGGCCATGAGCGAAAATGTTGCAGATATATTTAACGTTGAAGGAAAAGGCAGGCTTAGAAAAGGATTTGCTGGCGATGTTACGATTATTGACCCAAAGAAAGAGTGGGTAGTCGAGCGGACCGAGCTGCAGACAAAATGCAGGTGGACTCCGTTCCAGGGAAAGAAACTAAAAGGAAAAGTTCGGACGGTTATCAAGTCTGGCAAAGTTGTTTATGAGGATGGGGAATTCGTCTAGGCTTCATCCTGCCGGCTCTATTTTTATCCTGACCATCCCATTATCGTTAACAGAGGAGCTAATCTTAATTTTTCTCCAGCCTCCCTGCGTTCCGCTTACTGGGATGGTTCCTTCTATGGGATATTTTACAACTTCGACAACTTCGCTGGACCCTTGTGGAGTACCTACGACCATTGTGATTTCTCCGCCTGAACCAGTGCTTTTTGTTGTAAATGCCTTAACATTTTGTGGAATATAGATATCAGTGAAAACGGTGGTATTGGTCCCGAGCGCACCAACTGAATTGGCAAGATATGCTATCCGAAAAACTGCAAGTTCTGTTTGGTAGGATGCGATCTGCTGTGTCGAATCGTTTGCCTTAAAATACACCAAAGTCAAAAGTGGGATGAAAACTAGCAGAATTAAACCAATGATGACCAACAATTCGGTACTGACTTGCGCTTTCATATCAATCCCTCCCCATATTTGTCCGGGGTTTGCTTTGCATAAGCTCTTTTTTCTTCCTTAAGATGACCCCTAACTCTGCAGCAATTCTGTCAACTCCTTCTTTTAAGGTTTCTCTTTCTTCCTTTAATGATATATGGCCATGGTCGGTCTCAAGATAGAGGTTAATTACAAACTCCGATTTCATTTCCTTAACATGAACCGAGACGTTTCGGATATTGAACATTTTTTTGAATTTATCGACAACCTGTCCGATCTTATCCCGTATGTTGCCATATTCCCGCTTGTTATCCTCATTAAGCCCGGCAACTGCTATTTCTGTACAATCGGTGCTCATATCCAATACTTTCCTAAATACGTCCAATGCTGATAATACTCCGACCGGTTTCTTATTGGAGACTACGACGACATGGGATACGCCATTTTTAATCATCTTCTCGACCGCATGCATCAAAGTCGCCTTATCATCAACCGAGGCAATATCTGGCCGCAAAAATTCTGATATCTTCATTTTGTCCATTCCGCTTTGGCTATTTGCATCCCTATCCATCCTTCCGCTTGGCTCTTTTGCCTTAGTTGACCAAGTTGCCAAATCATAGGCAGAAACTACCCCGCTGATATAGCCGTTTTTAGTAACAACTAGCCGTCTTGCATTTTTCTCCTTCATCATTGATTTTACTGAGCCTATGCTTTCGCCCTCATCAATAGTATAAACAGGGGAACTCATGAGTCCAGAAACCGACTCATCCGTTGGCAATATTTCCTCTGTGCATAAATCATCAAGCAGCTCTACCCTCGTAGTTATCCCCAAGGGCTTGTTGTGCTCGTCAATAACTGGCAGTGCCTTAAAGTGGCCAGTTGAAAATGCATTTAACCTTTCAATTACGCTTGCAGAGGTGCCCAAAACAGGCGGCCTGCTAAGTATTGTTTCGCATTTTGTCTTTTGCGGCTCTTTTATCCCGCCCGCCATGCTCCCATGGTCAATGACCCCGTAATATTTGCCATCCTTAGTTACAATGACTGCGGGTTTTTCAACAAGCTGCGCCTCTGCTTTAGAGACAGAATCCGAATAATCCAGTACCAATGTTTTGATTATTTTCATACCAAAAGCCTCGTTAGTTATATAAAATAAATGTTATTATAAACAACTATGGCAAGTTCAGTTCATACCTTTTCCTACATAGAGAACATGGTCTCTAAGCCGGTTTGGAAGGAGATCCTCTTAGACCTTATTTCAAAAAACAGCATCGACCCCTGGAACATTGACCTTGTTGACTTGTCCGACGCTTTCATCAAAAAGATCCGGGAAATGGAAAAGATGGACTTTGTTGTTCCTGCAAACATTATTCTCGCTGCTGCCATTCTCTTAAAATACAAGAGCAATTATTTGAAATTCCTTAGTTATCAGACCGAGCTGCCTGAATTTGCCCCCGAATCGGATACTGGCGCGTTTGTTGCCGAAGAGATGCCGGTTCTTACCCTATCTTCCCGTATACCCCCAAAAAGGCAGATCACTTTGCCCGAACTGCTCACCGAAATGGAGAGGATAATCAAATACGATACTACCGAGCGGATAAAGATACCGCGTGGTTCGATTGTAGATATTGTTGATCTGGAATTATCCGACCATAACATTGATCAGGACCTTGAATCGGTTTTCGAGCAAATAAAAAAGAACGTTGATAGTGAAGGCTGGGCGCTATTTTCGCGATTAGTTACCGGAAAGGAACCGACCGAAGTGGTTTATCAGTTGTTATGTGTCCTGTATCTGGTCCAAAAAGGTTCGATTGATCTGAAGCAAGATACCCTTTTTGGGGAAGTTTTCATTAGGTTGCTTGATCCAAAAACTACTTCGAATTAATGCTCGCTTTATCGGTATATCTATTCTTGCATTGGTAAACTCCACTTTCAGACTTTTTTCCCACAAAGATTTATATATGGCTTATGAGCGTGCAATGAAGCCCGATGTTTTCGGATGCGGATGGTTCGGTTGCCACTGAAAATGGTGCTGACCATAGCGGCCTCTATCAGGTATTTGGCCATGAGTGTAGTGTCTGGACTTTACCTCACTACACGAAACCCGTGCCTGATTATGCTTTGTTATGGCGCTAAGGAGATAACCTTTAAAATGAGTAGATTGGGTTAAGATTGAAACCTAGAATTGTTTAAGGAACTCCTTTACCGAGTCCAGACGTTCGAAAACATACAATCTTTTTAACAAAAATGAGGCTAATTGAGGATAAAATAAAACTTGCTCCTAAAGACAGATGGTTAGCTTTCTATTAGTTTCATAAATTCTTCTCGACTTATTCCAATTTCACGAATTATTGCTCTGAGCGTTCCTTTGGCAATCTCTTTATGAAATGGAACAGTTATTTGCGGATAATTCAAACTACTGCTTAATGTTATATGGGATCCACGTTGACGAATTGGATAATAACCCAGTTTGCTTAGAATTTTCAACAATTCTTTTGCAGATAGGACTGGCAGCTTATCCATATGAAATTATCATTACCTAGCATTTAAAATAGAAACATTACATAAATAAAACTATGAAAGTCAAGATTTTGCTCGAAAAAGATGAAGATGGTTGGTGGGTTGCCACGGTTCCTTCACTACCTGGAGTGGTATCTCAAGGAAAGACAAAACCTGAAGCTGAAAAAAATGTGAAAGAAGCTATTGAACTCCATTTAGAGACGCTGTTAGAATCAGGACTCCCACTTCAAAAGGACAAAAATAAACAAATAGAATTTTTGGATGTTAGCATAGGCTAATTTTACTCTAATCTGTCCCACATGAAATTGAAGAATTTTTTATACCCTTCTGCCAATCTTTTGCTTTTTAGCACAAACTGTACTGGTTCATCATCCAATTGGCCTGGCCGTACTCCCACAAATGTAACTACCCGGTCGCCAAAAATATCCACGCATGTCGGGCTTGTATAATTTTTCGGAAGGAACTTGTAAGGTTTGCCAACTAGCCTCAGTATTTCTGGCTTTTGCTCATTTACTTCATAATCAAAAATATGCATGAATGTAATTCCTTTTCTTCTCCTCTCACGATCAAATTTGACTAAAAAATGTTTCAGTCGTGGATCGAGCCAGAGAGCTTTTGCTCCAATAAAATATACTGTTTCACCAACATCCAAAATATCCTGTAGATATTGCTTTACTCCGTTTATCCCCTTGTACATATATGCAGTTTCCTCTTCTTCATACTCAGTAAACTTTTTCTCAAGTTCTGGTAAAATTTCCTGGACTTTTCTTTCCTTTTCCTGTATCAGATCAATCAATCTTGAAGGATTAATTGCCCTATACTCCTTCCTATTCTGCACAAATGTTTCCGAAATTAAGCCTTTTTCCAATAACTTGCCCAAAACGTCGTAGATATTTCTCCTATGGACTTTTGACTTTAGTGCTATCTGCTCTATCGAGCTGCTGCCAGCTGAAAGTAATGATTCGTAAACCTTTGACTCATTCGTGCTAAGCCCCACCTCTCCGAGGATGTCTGCGTATGCCATACAATCTATCCTGAGCCAAATTCGTTATTTCTAGTGAACTTCGTTCACTATCTCTCCAACTTCTTCGAAGTTGTAGGTGGCTCAATCTATACAGAACCAAACGAGGGCAAATCTTTATTTCAATAATTTGCATCACTTAGTTGGTTCTGTATATGGTGATACTTATCACCAATGATATTTAAATATAACTAAGTTGTAGTAGTTACATAAATCTGGCAGTAGATCAAAACTGCTGCAGAACTTTGGTGATGCACTTATGGTTAGTTTACAAAAGGTTAGCGGAAGCGCTGGAAGAGCTGATATTGAAGTTCCTGATGCATGGCGAAGAGTTAGAGCTATTCAAGTTAGTTTGGAAATGCGAAATCCCAGATCAGAATATGCAGGATGGCAATGCGGAGGGCCAACCTATAGAGCTGAAAAATACGACCGTAAGAAAGACCCACTCGGCAAATATAATACTGAAGGCTTATGCGAGATGCTTGAAGAGGCTAAAGAAGAATTGCGTATTTTTTGGCACGAACGTTTCTATGGTCGCGATGGAAGAAAATTATTTGTAGAGCCCTATCGCTGGTCAGAGCGCCTTGCACATGCCGGATTTGATTTTGAGTATCCTGGAGAATCTCCTGCCCATTCCAATAGAACAGACGCAGTTTACCCAACCGAACAACAGGTAAGACTATTTGTTGTTCTTACTGGACCTTGGTCTGGTGAAGCATTATTTTATGCAGCAGCAATTACATCGGCAGTTTATTCTGCACCTTCTTGTGTTTATGATCGGAGGATGGATGGCGCTCAGCTAGTTCGTATGCTTGACCCAAATGCATTGACCCTCTTAATTAATTCACTTAACGGCCGTCAGATCAACGAATTATTATATTGTATTCGTTCAAAAACCTCATCGCTTCATCTAATCGAAAAAATAGCATCTGCAATGCAAGTTCAAGATAAGGCAAAAGAATTGGGTGATCATTTTGCATCTATGCACGCAGCCGACCTGATCCAGGCTTTTCAAGCGGCTGGAGAAAATGGAGCCAAAGTTGCCGCAAAGATTATTCAACATCTAGAAAGGATTGTCAAATATTCTGGCGAAACTCTCCACGAGCTGCGCAAAGGTATTCCCAGATAAAATTTTGAGTTGATAAACTTGCTTAAATTCAAAAACTTACCTGCTGCAAAAATTGCAATTCCTAAAGGGCAAGTTGAATTTCAAGATCGATTGCTGGAAAAACCCGAAGCAATTGAACGTCTTACCAAAGCATTAGATATCTGTGAAAAATATGTTCCTCTGCGTCATGCACTTAGGACCAAGGAGGGCCTGGCAGAAAGCGCATATGCTGAACTAAAAGATGGAGAAGGAAAAGTTAAATTAATTGATTTGGAAACTGCAATATCCGAAGCTATCGATAATGCCATAGGAGAGCATTTAGAAGGGATTAGTGCTCACCTTGAGCAACTAGGTGAATCTAGTCCAGGTTCTCGAATTGGGATCTCAATTCCTGATACTGCTTACACCATCGAAGTAGCGCAGGAAACAGACACCAAAGTACGGGTTATACCTCATTTAGGCCCAATCTTCGAATCTCTAGCTAAGATACTAATATCAAAAATGGCTGAAGTTGAACCACAATTGGAATTTGATGATGAAACTTTCGAAAAAAGACTTTATCACTTGACATTTTTTTCATGGAAATGGATTCCGAATGCACTAAAAAATTACGTTAATCAGATAAGAATGCTTAAGGAGAACTGGGATGCAGAGGCAGATCTTACTCCATATTTAAGGAGATTTGTAGATGTAGCTGCTAGCGGAGCGATCAGAACTTTAGAAAAAAGAAGCAATCTTTTTGTGCCTCCGTTTCACCAATTTACCCCAAGAATATATGTTAGCGTAGAATTAGTTTACCGGTTACTTTTGGTAAAATTATCTGAAACGATTCCAGAACTATCAATGACTCTTGCCACTACAAATCCAATAATCGCACCCAGGCTCGATTCAATAGATAAACTATCAAGAAAATTATTCGATGAAGATTATTCTGACTTAGAAAAATTACAAAGTACTGCAGAGAAAATGCTTCAAGAAGAAAAAGAATTTGAAAAAGCCTTACAAAAATACTGGCCAAACCCACAACCTCCAGATCCAATTGCGCATGCAAAGCATTTGGTTGAACTAAACCGAAGATCACTAGAGCATCAATGTGCGGCCAGTAGATTTCAGACTTCTCTTTCACTAATCAAAGCAGAATATGAAAAATCATATGGTTTTGTACTTGAAGCCAAGAGGGATCCTGATGTAACAAGTTTTATTGATATTTCACGCGCAACTTATCCATGCAACCGCGTTTTTGAATTATGCAGATCTTTTGAGAGGCTATTTCGCGAATTGAGAGCGTTACGTGCCTATAATGAGAATATATTTGAAATGCACCGAAGGCATTTTGCACAATTTTTTAAGTAGATTAGAGAAAGAGTTAGAAAAAGATAATTAAAATAAAGAATAATAAAAAATTAAATTTCAGGAAATTATAGTCGCTCCTGGTTTTGCTTTTGGCTTTGATTTGACGATTTTTACGTTTGATGGGGTCAAAAGTATCATGTCGTTTGAAAGCAGTGCAATGTCTCCGTTTGACTTGTTTGCATTTACCTTCAATTTGCCAATAATTGCCTTCAACCGGTTTGGCTGCTTCGAAAGAGGAATCACGTTCAAAATGATTATGTTCTTTTGTCCCAATTCCTTAGCTGCCAGGTCTCCATCGCCTTCATTGCGCAAATCCAGTCTCTTAACATAGAAATCTGCAGGTGGGCTGACAACGTCACCCTCGGCTTGCATAACCTCTTCAAGATCAGGTACCTTAACTTCCTCTTTGCTTCCTAATATTTTGTCGAAAAGTCCCATTGTATCACCGTTGCATGGGTCAAACCATGAGGGTTTTTGCTAGTAGTGCCGCATTTTTGGTTCGGCACCGTAGTATTCCCGTTTGCTATACGCTGAATATATTTTTAAATCTGTCTTAATGTTTTGTCTTTAGCTTTTGGGCTCTGGATGCGCTTTGGCACTATGAATCTCCAAAGCCGCAGTTGCATATACAAATACTGCAATATTTCCTCTTGATACAATTGTTCTACGAAGATTCTCGACCGCGGAAGTAATATCAACCCGATCAGCAACCTCTCTAAGTGCTTCTGCTGCACCAATTCTTACATGAATATACCCTCGCTCATTCAATATTTCTCCTACTAGCATTACTAACGTTGGAGATCTTTCCATTGCATGAACAACTGATCTTGTATCTCTTCTCTCTAGTGCCCCTCTCAATTCTTCTTTCTGTTTGTGGAGTTCCACTATTTTTTTCAGTTCTGTTCGGAATTGGGTTGCTCTTCTTCCTACTGCTCGTGCGCGAGTTTGAATACCCAAAAATGCTGCTCTCATTAGTTCTCCCATACTGATCAATAAGTTTGCCTTGCTTAGTCTTTTTAAACATTTACATCTCAATTTCCTAGTTCCCAAATGCATACTATATATAGTATGTCAGTAAACTGGAACTGATGAATAAAGGTGAATGAATGATTGATGTAGTAATATTATCAATGGTGGCAGGATTTTTGGCACTAATATATGCTGCATACCTTGCTATGCGCGTGATAAAAGCGTCTAGCGGAAATGACAAGATGCGCGAGATTTCTGGTGCTATTCAGGAAGGCGCTAATGCCTTTCTTATGAGGCAATACAAGACTTTGGTCCCAGTAGTTGTGATTTTGACCGCAGTAATTGCTTATGGCATTAATACGAACACGGCAATTGCTTTTCTGGCAGGGGTTATTGCCTCTGCAATAGCTGGCTATATCGGAATGCAAGTTTCAGTAAGAAGCAATGTTAGGGTTGCTGAAGCAGCCAAAGACGGTTTAGCCAAAGCGCTTTCACTTTCTTTTGGCGGTGGTGCGGTAACCGGTATGGCCCTGGTTGGTTTAGGCCTGATCGGTGTCACTGGCTTTTACGTTTACTTTGCAGGAAACCTTGCTTCAATAATCGGATTTGGTTTTGGTGCATCCCTTATCTCACTTTTTGCTAGAGTAGGTGGCGGAATCTATACTAAAGCAGCAGATGTAGGTGCTGATTTAGTCGGCAAAGTGGAAAAAGGAATTCCTGAAGATGATCCGAGAAACCCGGCAGTTATTGCTGATAATGTAGGCGATAATGTCGGTGATTGCGCAGGTATGGCTGCAGATGTATTTGAATCATTCGTAGTTACCGTCATCGCAGCAATGCTATTAGGAGTTGGTGCGGCTGCGGTCGGTACAGGTGGTGGTGCTCCAGGTGGCGCAGCTGCGGGTGGTGCGAACAACTTGTTCGTTCAAATTCCCCTTGCAATTGCTGCAATCGGAGTAATATCTACGATAATCGGCTCGCTCTTTGTTTCAGTAGGAAAAAACGGCAAAATAATGTCCGCATTTTACAAAGGGCTTCTTGCAAGTTCGATAGTAATGCTGGCCGGTTCCTACTTTTACCTGAGCGGCGTTGGTCCGGAAGGTCTTTCCTTATTTGCCCCAGTAATTATGGGTGTAGTAGTTACGGTATTGTTATTCTTAGTTACTGAATACTATACCGGAACAGAATACAAACCGGTCCGGGATGTTGCAAATGCAGCAACTACTGGAGCCGGAACCAATCTCATATCCGGGCTTGCAGTTGGAATGGAAGCGACCGTTGTTCCGGTCTTATTGATTATTGCCGCAATAATAATTTCATTTAAAGCCGCAGGGCTTTTCGGTGTTGCCTTGGCAGCAGCCTCTATGCTTTCATTAAGCGGAATTGTTATCGCTATCGATGCATATGGCCCGATTACAGATAATGCCGGTGGAATCGCAGAAATGTCCGGACTTCCAGAAAAAGTAAGGAAAATAACCGACGCGCTCGATGCGGTTGGTAACACAACTAAGGCAACCACAAAAGGTTATGCAATTGGTGGCGCCGCATTAGGTGCGCTCGCACTTTTTGTTGCATTTTCGCAGGAAGTTCATATAACTACTATAAACCTGCTTTCGACGCCAGTAGTAATCGGCCTCTTCATCGGAGCCTTATTGCCATTTATATTCTCCAGCTTGCTGATGCTTGCAGTAGGAAGGGCAGCATTCGGCATTGTTGAGGAAGTTAGACGGCAATTTAGGGAAATAAAAGGCCTAATGGAAGGAAAGGGCAGGCCAGATTATGCCAAATGCGTTGATATTTCTGCAAGTATGGCTCTTAGCCAGCTTGCACTGCCTGGCGCTCTAGCAGTCTTGGTTCCCCTTCTGGTCGGGTTCCTCTTTGGTGCAGCAGCACTTGGTGGCCTCTTAGCAGGTGTAATCGCATCCGGCCTAATGCTTGCAATAATGATGACTACATCCGGTGCAGCCTGGGATAATGCCAAGAAATACATTGAGCAGGGCAATTATGGCGGAAAAGGAAGCGATGCCCATAAGGCAGCAGTTGTCGGTGATACTGTCGGAGATCCGTTAAAGGATACTGCTGGCCCGGCATTAAACGCCCTTATCAAGGTCGTAAATACTGTCTCGCTAGTCTTTGGCGCGATAATTGTGGCAAAGAGCTTGAACCTGGTTTAGTTTTGCTACCTTCTTAGGATAAGCGGTTAATTTTTTTCATTTTTTTCTTTTTTGGAGATGCAATGAAGATGCAATGGATATGCAGGAGCTTAAGCAGGCAGTGGACGCAATGCCCAGCCTGCTAAATAATTCAAATTCCAAATTACAGATACTTGCATTTGACGCGCCGCTTATGGCTACTGTAGAAGTCGCAGACCAGGTAAAAAAGGGCGCAGACATAATGGTTGCTTCAGAGGGAACAAAAATAATAAAAGGCAAGGAACCACCGACGAAAAAAGATTCTGTTAACTGGAATTACGAGGATTTGCTAAAGAGGCTGAATAAAAATCCGAAACAAACTGCCCACGATTATTCAAAAGAAATGGTTCAGAGCGGAGCTGCGAATAACGTTGATACGATTTCCTCAATGGATCTGCAAGGACTTGACAAACTTATTAGTGAGATGGATGGATTGGCAAGTGAAAGCAATCTTCGGGGATCAATTGTTCCTCCAGCTCCACCTGGGTCTTGTCCACCATATATTCTTCCTGACCGGAAAGGAATGTACGACTACAATTCAGTAAATAATGCTAAAGATAATGTTCAAACCGGGGTGCTTGACTCGCGTATAGCAGCGCAAACATTCGGAGGCATAATTGATTTTGATGTCGCAAAATATTCTTATGACTTAGATGGCACGCCAGCAGGCGCTGCCCTGGACCCAAAACGCAAAACTTCAGAGGATCCTGTCTGGGGTGATATGGATTTTGTCGATATTTATCATTTCTCACAACTCGTAGTTAAAGATGCAAGAATTAAGGCAGCATACAAAACACATGCACCGACTATTATGCAATTATTGCAAAAAGGCGGAAGCGTAATCATCGACGAGTATCACAATAAGGATGCATTCCCGAACGCACATGGGCTTTCGGTTTATTTCCCGTTCCAGCAAGTGCGCCAGAAGGCCGATCCCATTCATGAATTTTCCTATGATGCGCCAGCAGATTTATCTTCTTCTGTTTATCATGCTGCGCCTGGACTGTTATTCCCGCAAGAAGCAACTTGGTGGACAAGCTTATCTGGCAAAATGCTTAAGAGATACTATACTCCAGTGACAGATGCAGAAACATCCAAGGGCAAAGTATTCGAAGTGACTGCTCCGACGTGCGATCCGCTTAAACTCAAAGTGCCTGTTGATTTCTCCGGCACTGGAAGTTCTGACTCGGACTTTGAAGGATTCGCAAGCTTTGGTTCAAAATTCGATTCCTTGTATCAGTGGTCTTTTGGAGATGGAGACGCATGCTTTGAACTTTGGCTTGATAAGCCTGCAAGCGGAAACAACAACGGAAATCCGGAACCATCTGAAACAGTTCTTGCATGCGGAGACAAAGCATTTGACGGGAAGGTTACGCATATTTATCACAACTGCGGCTGCTTTGTCGTAAATCTGAATACCATGGATGATGATGGTAATAGTGAAATCGACTGGGCGTATGTAAAGATAAATCCACCAAATGACACCTGGATTCCGCCTCCGGATAATACAACCAGAATTCCGGAGCCAAGCTGTGCACTTAATACTAAGATTGGCAATGGATCTTATGTGCCGAACGTTTGCAGAGACGATTGCATTAGCTTAGGTGAAAATTACAAATGCGACAGCAAAACCTGCAAATGCGTTACATTTACTATTACTATTCCTAAAAACGATACAACAAGAAATACGACTAATAACACCTGGTCTCCGCCGCCAAAGCAATACCATAATGTTTGTGATTATGGCCATGAGGTTTGCACTCAGGTGGAAGGTCCAGGGACTAATGAGTGTACTAGCGACTCGCAATGCAAACCAGAAGCTCCACCGCCTGTTTGCGGAAATAACCGAAAAGAAGGTACCGAACAATGCGACGGAACTGATTTAAGTGGATGTAGCAATGGCCAAACTTGCAGCAATCAATGTCAATGTCTCACCCCCACTCCCCAATATCATAATATTTGCAGCAATTATGCTTGTACTCAGGTTCAGGGTGCTGGCACTAATCAATGCAGCTCTAACTCCGATTGCGCTCCTGCTCAGCCAGCTCAACAATGCGGCAATAACAAAAAAGAGGGCAGCGAACAATGCGATGGATCGGACTTGAGTGGTTGCAGTCCAGGACAAACGTGTACCAACCAATGCCAGTGCTTTACTCCGCCACCACAGTATCATTCTGTTTGCGATTTAGGTCACGGGGTTTGTAGCCAAATTGAAGGTGCAGGTTCCAACGAATGTTCTAGTGATTCAGAATGCAGGCCTCCTGAACTTAACTGTGCTAGTTATTGTTCTTCTAATAGTTATAGCCAGAATCTAGGCGGAGGATATTCAACTGCCCAAGCTTGTAGTGCAGCAGCCGGGGAATCTGCTGTTGCATGCACTACTACCTGTATTTACACTAAATTCTATTCAGTTTCCAATCAAGCAGGAACCTCTACTTGCTGCTGTAAGGAAAAGAAATCTTTTGCATGCACCGGCTGTCCTGGCCCTAATCCAGTATGCCCAAGTCAATCGATATGTGATCAGAATGATCCGGGTAAATGATTTTTGGTTATTTAACAAATTTCTGCTCTTCAGGGTCATACTAACCCCACAACAATCTTCTTTTTTCCTTCCGGATGAACTACGACTCCTTCGCTTCTTTCGTCGTTTCCGTCGGTTGAAAAATTTGCAAATTTTTCAGCATTGGCGTGGAGCAAACGGCAATCCGTTTGCGACAGTCAGGAAAGCAAGGCTTTCCTGCCATGGAGCAAAGCTCCACGACAGTCAAAAAGCTTTCCAGCTTTTTGCCATGGAATTTGCAAATTCCAATATAAAAACAAAAATTACTGCGAATTGGACCGGATGCATTTTTTATCTCTTGAAAGTATTTGTCCACCACAGACATTTTTTCTCCTTTTCGATAGTAATATAAATTTTATTCACTTGAAAATCTTATGCCCTCAAAGAAGTTCTTTATTGCTGCCTTTTTGCTTTTGTTAGTATTGTTTGGCTGTATTACCCAAACTTCGAATAATTCTACGTCTCAAAGCTGCGGTAATAACAAGAAGGAAGGATCAGAGCAATGTGATGGTACTGATTTAGGGGGCTGTGATAACTCTTACATTTGTACTGAGAAATGCGAATGCTTCAGGCCTGTCCCAGAATTTCATACAGAATGTATTAACACGAGCTGCAGTTTGGTTAGGGGTTTTGGAACTAATAACTGCTCAGCGGATTCGGATTGTGGCACATCCAAATAACTTTGCTCCTCTCTCCGATTAATATTCTTCCCGCAATTTCACTACCCAGTAGGTTGGATCATTTTCTGCCCCTAGTTTTATCTTTGCTTTATTGAGCTCAGCAATTTCCGAACCGCCAAGATTTTCAGATTATTTTGCCGGCTTTGTTGAACGATTTGTTAAGTTGGCCAATAATCATCGATAATGTGTATCCGGTGGCGCTTTCTTTCCTTTTGATGGTTCTTCGCTTTCTTCCTCTCCATCATCTCCGCCACGCTCACCATAACTATCAATAAATGATCGGTATTCAGCAAGCAATCCAGATGTTATTGAAGGCCTTCTCTTTTTGATCATCTTCAGAAGCCTTTCTGTAGTTGCCTTAAATTCCTTGCCAGAGATTTTGCCCCTCAATGCTTCCATCTTAAGGTCCTGGGCTATTGCTGCAATATCTGCCCCGCTAAAACCTTCGGCCGCTTCGGCTAGTATGCCCAGATCAACTGCCTTTGCAAACTGCCCAAGGTGTATCCTGAATATCTCGGCCCGATCTGCTGCAGAAGGTGGCGGGATGTAAAATATCTTATCAAATCTTCCCGGTCGTAGGATCGCTGGATCAAGCAGGGATGGTTTGTTGGTTGCTGCAATAATGACTACCCCTTTCAATTCCTTAACCCCATCAAGTTCGGTCAAAAACTGCCCAAGTATTTCGGAACTTGCGCCGCCCCTAGCTGGGGCAAAAGTTTCAATTTCATCCACAAAAAGTATCGCAGGAGCATTCTCTCTAGCTCGGTTGAATGTCTCTTTAATTATCGTGACTGCCTGGGTATATCCTTTTTTCATTAGTTCTGCGCCACTAAGGGTTTGGAAGCTTGCCTTTAACTCGTTGCAAGCAGCCTTGACAATCAGGGTTTTACCAGTACCCGGAGGACCGAACAACAATAATCCCTTGTATGGCTTGACTTTGAGGTCTTTCATTTCTTTCTCATAAAGTAAAGGAAGCTGAATGGCTTCAAGCAACGTTTTTTTAACCTGGCCCAGGCCAGCAACATCTTCCCACTTTATTCGCTCGCCTTCGTCTTCTTTTTTCTGCTGCTGCGTCCCTACGCTTCGCTCAAAATCCATCTTAAACTGCTCATATTGTTCTAATTGTGCAAGGGCCGTGCTTGGCTTTATCTGTGCAATAACTTCAAGGAAATGCTCCATAGTCAGCGGTATAACCACTCCTTTAGCCGCAGCCTCTTTAGCTGCAAACCGTTTCGTTTCCTCAACGATATTCTTTATGTCTGCACCTGAGAACCTTTCAGTTTTTCTTGCTAATTTATCCAAATCAATATTTTCTTCCAGAGGCAGCCCTTTCATATCAACTGCAAATATTGCCTTTCTAGCATCAAAGTCCGGAAGGTGCATGTAAATTATCTTATCGAACCTACCCGGCCGCATGATTGCATGGTCCAGTTCCTGTGGCATGTTTGTCGCGCCAACAACCATTACAGTTGCTTTTGATTTTGAGGCTCCATCCATTTCCTGCAAAAGTGTCGTCAAGACCCGCGGCCCAACTTCATCAATGCTATCTGAGTTTCTTTGCTTTGCTATGCTATCTATTTCATCAAAGAATAATATTGTGGGCGCATTTTTTCGGGCATTTACAAAAACTTCTGCTACATTTTTTTCTGATTCGCCATACCACTGGGATAAAATCTGCGAGCATCGCACTTCAACAAAATTATACCGTAATTCTTTTGCAAGCGCCCTCATCAGCATGGTTTTACCCGTACCTGGTGGACCAAAGAGTAAGATTCCACTTGGCGGCTTTATCCCATAAGTGTAGGCTATTTCTTTCTTATCCAGAGGGAGCATAATTGCGCTGCGTAATTCTTCCTTGACATCTTCATAACCACCGACATCCTTCATTGATTTTTCAGAACCAGAAAGCGAAATGTCACTCATTCCGAATTTTCCGTATGATTTCATCTTTTCTTTTCTTTCAATTTCAGATTCCCTGCTTATTGTTATTCCTACTTGCTCCAGAATTCCTAAGAAAACTATTGTGAAGATAATTCCCCCTGCAAATTCTATCTTAAATGGTATTTTGTAAAATAGGTATATCCCATAATACACTGCACCTAGGAGCAAAAGTGGCAAAGATGATTTTAGTTGATTAAATCTTCCTTTTCCTATAGAAAGAGATGCAATAAGATAAAGTGTAGCGGCCCAGATAATTAACTGGGCAATTAAGGTATCGTTTATGGCAAGACTAATGAGATTATCACCAATTGCTCCTATTGCGTTGAATATGCTTCCTAAGCTTTTAAAACTCAGAAACTCAGCAAATGATCCGATCGTTTTTGGTATTACTTCTTCAATACCAACCACGGTTTTTGTAATTTTCAATTCATCCATCCCAGGCTGATAGAGTTTGAGATTAAGTGGCATATATGCTGTATTTTGTACTCCCCATATCGAAGATAGCAAAAGTATAAGCACAACTGCAGGAAGTGCAATTGCGATATTTTTTCTTGAACCAAAATAAAGCGCGCCAGCTGTCATTCCAAGTATTGTTATCCATCCGGATAGCGAGAAACTTCTAAAGGCAAAAGGCGCGAGCACAAGCATTTCCAATGTTGCTATAATCATCCAGTTTTCGAATACTTCAAATAAAAGTATCGAGAACATTACCAGGTAAACCCAGCCAAAAAATGGCGATTGATATAATATTGCCGGGAATGCAAGCAATGCTCCTAATATTATTGCTATTGGCGGGTTTCTTGAAGCGACAATCCCGCATAGTAATGCTAAACCGAATACAATTGGAAGCGGATAAAATGGAAATGCGCCAAGCAGAAACAAAGCACCAAGAAAAACAATGAGCCCGTTCCATAGGCCTTCGCTTTTCTCCGCTAGCATAACATATGCAGCTACTTTTTGTTGTGCTAATGAGGTTTGCCTAAGTGCCATCTATTTGCTCTCCCTGCTCAGTTTTTTAAGGGTGTCTGGGCAAACCTTTTTTCTATTTTCCAAACCCCCCAAGTCGTTACAAATGGATGAAAGAGAAGATTTAATATATCGATTGTAATATTTATAGGTGAGATTATGAATAAAAGAACCAATTTGTCTACTACCAGAAGCGATTCTCCAGTTGAACCCCGAGGCCTTTTTGGCATCCCGCTCTCTACTGATCGGCACTCCAATCGCTTATTTGCCTCGCTTGCTACTATCACTATTCTATCTGCAGGTGCAGGACTTCTTGGAGAATGCAGTAAACCAAGGACCCCCCAAACACCGATGACCATTAGGGCTCCCAATAATACTACTGATATGCCCAGGTCAAACTATGGTTGGGTCAAGCCACTAGTAGATACTTTGGATAGCCATGCAAAACAAAGTGATCAAATCGGACAATAGTTTAAACCCCTCTGGTCGGTTAAATTACTCGCGCTTTTCACATTCTTGAAATTGCTTGCCTTAGAGTCTCAGGTTCTTGGTTCAAGCAAATCCGCACGAATTTTTTATGGTCCCCGAACCCGGTTCCCGGCGCAACTACTGCTCCTTCTTTTTCAAGTAACTCCACTGCATATTTTCCTGAATCAGTTATTTTTTTGTGCGTAGCAAAGATATAAATCCCGGATTCTGGTTCAGCAAATTCAAATCCTGCTTTTTTTAGTTCAGCTGATGCAACTTTTGCCCTCTCCTTCCAAATTGCCCTATTACTCTCAACTATTTCCAATTCATTATCTAGGCAGGCAATGCCCGCTCTTTGGATAAACTCAGGAGTGCAGGTCGTGGTTATCTGGTTAAATGAAATCATCTTCTTTACAATTTCTTTCGAAGCAATAGCATACCCCAGCCGCCATCCTTCCATGTTGAATTCTTTTGAGAATGACCTCACCCGTATTACGTTGTCCCCTGTGTATCTTGGAATTTTCTTAAACGCAAGGTCCTTGTATGCCTCATCCAAAATTACCGGAATATCTTTTCGGGCTGCCTCTTCGATCGTTTTTTTTATTAGTTCCTCTGGATAAACCGTACTCGTAGGGTTGAGCGGGTTGCAGATCATTAGGAGCTTAATTTGTTCCAAATTTACTGAATTGAAATTCCATCGGTTTTCCATATTTGTTTTGATATTTTCATATCTCAACCCAAGCTGCTTGCAAATCAATTCATATGCCGGCCAATAGGGGTCTGGAAAAGCAACTGCGTCACCAGTCTTGCATAAAATACTCACCAGGCCATAGAGTAGGGGTTTTGAGCCTGATCCGACAACAACATTCCCGACTTCACATCCTTCCCGATTTGCTATTTTTTCCCGAAACTCCATTATCCCTGCCGCAGAAACATATCCAGATTTTGTTTTTTTCATGCTAATTGTTGCAGCATCTACTGCGCATTTAGGCGTTGGGAGGTTGCTATCCCCGACATTCAGCCTAATTAGTTTCTTTCCGCTTCGTTCAAGTTCCAGAGCTTTTTCAGCAAGTTCGTAGAAGTTAACCATTTTTTAACCCCAACTTTTTTATGATTCTATAGGTCTTTCCAGCTTCTTTAGTTGTTACCAACTTGACAACTCTAAAACCCAGATGTTTGTAGAATTCTACTGAGTTTATGGCGCTACGTGAACGAAGAGCATCAAAATTCTGTTTTTTTGCAGCTTGCTCGAGTGTTCTCAAAAGCTTAGTTCCAACTCCCTGGTTTTGATGATCTGGATGGGTAAATGTTGCGCAAATCCAACCATCTTTGGTCAACTGGGCTGTGCCGATAATTTTGTAGCCAATGGTGGCGACAAAAATGGTCCTTGTTTTCATTTTATTTTCAAGGCCAGTAGCAGAATACTCGTTGGCAATATTTTCTATTATTCGTTTTGGATAAAATTTTGCATTTATTGCGTATAACGTGATCTTTATGAGCTTAGCCACTTTTAGTGCATCTTCTTTCTTGAATTTTCTGATCTTAACCATTTTTCTACCTTCATCCTATTTACTCGCCAATATTTTTCCTAAGCTTATCGAAGAAACGTTTTGCTTCTTCAAAATCCTTTGCCTTAATAACATGCTTGAGGAATTCAATCTTGTTAGTTATCTTTTCGAGTTCCGGCAAAGAGTACTTGTTGAATAAAACTTCTGCAAGCAAATGATCATCTTCACCAAGCAATCCTTTTGCCAAAGCCATATGTTTTGCGAAATTAGTTCCAGGCACTGCCGTTTTATCGACACATGCTGCAAAAACCAATGATGCAGAGAATGGTGTGGATAATGAGTAGGCCATCATCTTATCGTGCTCGTCAAATGAATAATCAAAAACACCAAGACCAAGACCAGAATAGAATATCCTGAAAAATTCCGCTATTTGTTTGTCTGACTCGTTTATGATAATGGCGTTCTGCCCTGCAAGCATATTCATCCTTGCGTGTGTTGGCCCGAACATCGGATGAGTTGAAACAAACCGAAAGCCAGATTTCTTGTAGAATTCGGATACGTTTCCTTTGATCGATGCAATATCTGAGATTACCGTCTCTTTAGGCAAGTGTTTTACTATTTCTTCAAACGCACTTACCGTATGCTGAAGGCTTACTGCGTTTATCAGAAGTTCTGGCTTGAACTGCATCAACTGCTCCAAGGAATCTAGGACAACTGCGTCAGCTACTGATTTTGCTTTTGAGTTGTCATTATCGTAGACTGCTACCTGATTTGTTTTTGTCAGTTCGCTTGCTAGCCATGAGCCCATTTTTCCAGCACCTATTACCGCGATCTTCATGTTTGACACCTCATCTGATTCTTGTTTCTTTCCACTTCATTAGGCCTTAACCTTGTAGCAACCCAATAACTTGAGCATCGCTGTTTCTTCCTTCACCTTAATCAACAATTCGGAAACCTTCTGATCGCTCGTTGAGCCTTCAAAATCAACCAAGAATGCAAATTTGCCTGGATCTTTTGGAATTGGTCTTGATTCTATCCTTGTCAGGTTGACTTTCGCCTCGTAAAATAACTTTATCACGCCAAATAATGCACCCGGCTTGTGCAAAGTTGAAAATGCCAAAGAGCATTTGTTTCCGATTTGGCCACTTTCAATTGGAGTTTTTGAAATAACTACGAACCTGGTAGTATTCGATCCAAGATCTTCAATATTTTCCTTCAACACTTCGAGATCGTAGATCTCCGCGCATAACCTGCTTCCAATGGCTGCTCCGCCCTTAGGCTGCTCCTTCGCAACCATCCTTGCAGCGCCTGCGGTATCATAGTACTGCCTTGCTTCAAGCTTATTTCTGCTAATAAAACCTCGGCATTGTGAAAGTGCCTGAGGATGGGAATATACTGACTTTATGTCCCGATAGTCAGTTTGCGGAGTTGCAAGAAGGCAATGATGTATTGGTAAATCAATTTCTCCAATTATTTTGAGATTAGTTTCTATGAGCAAATCATTGACCTGATCAACTGACCCACCTAGTGAGTTTTCAACCGGAACAATTCCCAAATCTAATTGCCCGCTTTCCACTCCTTCGAATACTTCCTCGAAAGTATTGCATGGAATTGGAATTAACTTTTCATCATAATTTCTTATTGCCATTTCACTGTACGCGCCATGCTCCCCCTGGAAACCGGCAAGCTTTTGCGTGTTATCCTGTAGTCTTTTTGATTCGGTTATTATCTCCTTGAACACTTTTTCAGAGAACTTCGGGTCAACTAACCGCTGTGACCTTTTGCCTACTGCCTTTAGCACTTCGCCCTCCCTGACCGGGTCAGTTGTTTCTTTTTTTAATTTTCTTGTCTGAAGTGCCAGTTCCATACGGTTATTTAGCAAATCAATGAGCTGTGCGTCAATACCGTCAATCCTATTTCTTAATTGTTTCAAATCCATAATTTTCACCTTCGTAATTTATCTTCTTAACATCAAATCGAGTATCGCTATCGCAATCATCGTCTCCATGATGATCGGAGCACGTATCGCGACACAGGGATCGTGCCTCCCCAATACTGAAATTTTAGCAGAACCAAGTTCCTTCATATTTACTGTATTTTGCTCTTTTGCAATTGATGAAGTTGGTTTTATCGCTATTCTTGCAACAAGCGGCATTCCGTTTGTGATTCCGCCCTGGATTCCGCCAGAATTATTTGTTTTTGTTATGATCTTCTGGCTTCCTTCACTATCTGCTCCCATCATGAATTCGTCATTGTTTTCACTTCCCTTTTTGCTTGAAGCAGAAAATCCAGACCCAAATTCCACTCCTTTTACTGCTGGAATGCTGAATAAGTAATGACTAAGCACTGAATCCACTGCATTGAAGATCGGCTCACCAACACCAACCGGAAGACCAATTACTTGGCACTCAATTATTCCTCCCAATGAATCATTTTGTGCTCGGGCCTTTTCGATTTCTTTCTTCATTTCTTTGCCCAAGTCAATATCTGGGCATCGGACTTCACTCTCGTAAGTTTTTTGTTTTGCTTCTTCAATTGATGGCATTTTTTCCATTTTTGTCTCTCCAATTTGCTTGACATATGCTGCCATTGCTATGCCTTCTTTGGCAAGAATTTGTTTTGCAATTGAACCTGCAATAACCGTACAAGTGGTCATTCTGGCAGAAAGGAATCCTCCGCCTCTGAAATCAAATACGCCACCATATTTTACTGCTGTGGTGTAGTCCCCGTGATTCGGCCGTGGCGTAAATCGCATCATTTCGTATGGTTTGGAATTAACATCTTTGTTTTCGATTTCAAAAACTATTTCCTCCTCGTCAGTAACTTTTCCATTCTCCAGCCCTTTCACTACCTTTAGTTCGTCTTCCTCACGTCTTGGAGTGGTAAGATTGCCAAAAGGCCTTCTCTTATCAAGGTCCTTTTTTATTTCTTCTATTGAAATTTCTGTTTCTTTTGCTAAGCCGGAAATCTTGATGCCAATTACTTTTTCGTGTGAGCCACCGTATACTGTAATTTTGAATTTTTCACCTATGCTGCCGGTTTCGCTAAGAACATTTGCGCCTAACTTTCTCATATGGAAAAAGAAATCAGGGTAGGATTTTGCAACTACTTCAGGATTTTGGATTTTTGTCTCACCTTCTGCAATTAGTCCTGCAATAGTACACGCCATTGCAATCCGATGATCGTTATGCGGATCAATAATTGCTCCATGCAGTTTTGTTGGTCCAATAATTTCTAAAGAATCTTTATTTTCGACAATTTTAGCGCCCATTTTTTGTAACTCTTGGGTAATTGCAGCTAAGCGATCACTTTCTTTTATTCGTAATCTTCCAGCATTAATTATTTTTGTCGTGCCTTTGGCTTGGGTTGCCAGTATCACTAATATAGGGACAAGATCAGGATTATCTTTCACATCAATTTTTGTTGCGCTAAGCCCGGACTTATGAGCAATAATCTCATTTTTATTTTCGTTAATTTCTATTCTTCCCCCCATACTTTTAATCATCTGAATGATCGCACTATCTCCTTGAGTAGATTTAGGATTAAGTCCGCTAAGTGTAATCTGAGGCCCAGCAAGAACTCCTGCTGCAAGTAAGAACGCAGCTGAAGAATAATCTCCTTCGACTTCGTAAGTTTGCGTAGATCTGTAATGCTGATTTCCGGATATTATGTATTTTTTGTAGTCCGCTGATACGTCGACTTTTATTCCAAATTGTGCAAGCACCTCTAATGTCATTTTTATGTAGGGCAAGGACTCAACTTCGGTAGTTATTTCCAATTCGCTATCCTTTTTTGCAAGTGGAAGTGCAAATAATAAACCAGAAATGAATTGTGATGATTTATTTCCGCTAATTTTTATTTTGCTCTTAGCCGAATTTCGTAACCCTCCGTTTGATTTAACTGGCCCATGGCCTTCTTGGTCAGATATTTTTACTCCAATTTCTGATAGGGCAGTTACTATGTCGTTAGTAGGCCTTTTCAGAAGTCCTTTTTTCCCAGTCAAAATTATTGGTTGATCAAGCAATGCCACTATTGAAGTTAGCAATCTCAAAGTAGTTCCTGATTCATTGCAATCAATTACTATTGGGTTCTTCGATTGGTCATTTGAGAATAGTAAATTATTCGATCCATCTACTTCTATCGAATCAGAATTATGCGTGAATTTTACTCCGAATTTTCTTAATGCATCCATAGTTGCTAGTATATCGGCAGAAATAAGCGGATTTTTTACAATTGTTTTTCCTTTACAAAGGGCAGCAGCTATTATTGCCCTATGGGTGTAACTTTTTGATGAAGGTACAACTACTGCTTCTGCAACAAGCGCTGATTTTCTAATGATCAAACTAAGTTCACTCATAATTTTCTCCTCCCTTTAAGCAATCTCCGACTTCACTTGCAATCAAAGCTGCAATTTCCTTTGGAGTTTTATTCTCACTGCAAATCACAATGTCGCAGGCTGCTGCATAGAGCGGAAGCCTTACATTCATCATATCCTGCATTGTCTTCTCCTTATTTTCAACATTGAACAGTGGCCTGCTTCGGTCATTCCCAATTCTCTTCATTACAGTTTGAAGTCCAGAGTATAACCATACGACTTTGCAGTTTTGCGTTAATCTTGCAATATTTTCCGGTTTGGTCACTATGCCACCACCGCAGGAAATTACATTCCCGTTTTGTTTTGTTATTTCTTCGAGCATTTGCATTTCTAATTTTCGAAATGCCTGATCTCCACCATCCTCAAAAATCTGCACCAATGTTTTTCCACTGGTTTTCTCGATTTCTTCATCCATATGGATGACTTTAGTCGCAAGTAACTTCCCTAATTCTTCTGAAGCTGTACTTTTACCGGATCCTGAAAACCCAACCAAGGCAATATTTTGCTTTTTTCGCTTGCTACCTGTACTATCTGCAAGTGCTTTGCGCAGAATTTCTATCGCTACCTTCTTCCCAGTCATTATTTCAAAGGTTTTTACCCCGTGAAACAAAAGCCATTCCTGTCCGTTAATTATTCTGCATCCTGCCGCTTTAGCATCTTTTGAAAGTGCAGTTTCTTTTCCGTAAACTGCATCAAAGAGGATTATTTCTTTCCTTAGTAAATTTGAGTCAACTACTTTTTCTGCGGTGCTAAGAGTTGAAACTATAATTTCCGTATCTTTCATCATATTCTCGAAATTTCTGCCTTCTATTTCACAAAATTCGCAATCGAATTTTTCTGCAATTGCTTTTGCTTTGCTAACTGTCCGGTTTGCGATCATTACTTTTGCTCCTGCTTTGGTTAATCCGAATGCTGCAGCCTTTGCCGCGCCTCCAGCACCAAGAACAAGTATGTGTCTGCCTTTCAATTCGATTCCATTTCCTTCTAATGCGCCTATAACTCCTTGCGGATCGGTGTTGAATCCTTTTGTTTTTCCGTTTTTGATTGTAATCGTATTAACTGCTCCAATTTCTTTTGCCTCATCACTTAATTCACCCATTAATCCAATCATCTGTTCCTTGAAAGGTGCAGTGACATTTATTCCACTAATTCCAAGAGATTTTGCTGTTTTTATTACATCTTTTGCGTTTGTTGCTCCAAGTCTTACATATGCTCCGCGGATGGCTGCGGCTGCTAGTGCCGCATTAAGCATTTGCGGGCTTTTGCTGTGCGCAATCGGATTTCCGCTAACTGCTAGCAAAACAAATTCATCCATTTATTTTTTCACCCAAATTTACCAAGTGCCTATGGAGAACTTCTTTCTCAAGCTGGCCTGGCGCAGTTTCCTTTCCTTTTCCTAATTTTGCAAATGTGAATGGGCTTCCCAAGATCGGGCCAACTATTCTGGTTATGCTGCCAATCTCTCCCATTCCAATTACTACTACTGGTTTTTCTCCATCAAGCAAGCTAAGCAAACGAACATTATCTTTGTTTGAATTGACCATGCATGCAACTTTTGCAATATCTGCGCCACTTTCAAAGCACCACTTTATTACTTCATCAAGCTCTGCCTTTGGAGGGGTTTTCTTCTGATCATGGAAAGATAGAATCACTCCACAATTTTTCTCTTTTGCGTGATGTACTAATTCTTTTACATAATTTTCTGGAGCTTCCACTTCAACATCTACAAATGCTGCACCGCTATTGATTGCGCTTATAAGAAGTTTTTTTCGCTCTTCATCCTTGATGCCATTCTTCCTGCAGGTAGCAATCAGGTTTTTATGAGCGGAAAATACCTTTTTTACTTCCTCTTCATTAGGATTTTTCATCTTATCTATCCTAATTTCGGCAAATTCAATTCCGGTAAGTGCCTTGATGCATTCTTCTGCATTTGGCTCATTTATGCTAACACAAATTTTTGATGGTATTTTCAAGTTCATTTATTTCTACCTCCACAATTTTTGCTTTTCCTATTTGCTCAAGTAAAATCATTTTGATTTTGCCGTTCTTTCTTTTCTTATCTTTCTTAACCGCATCAATTATTTCTTCGATCTTCATCTTCCTTTCTGTTGGCAGACCAATTTTTTCTATTAATTTTTGTATTTTCTTGCTACTTTCTTCATTTAGCGAGCCTTTTTTCTTTGATAAGTTAACCGCAATCATCATTCCAATTGCAACTGCCTGGCCATGATTTATTTTTTCCACTTTCTCGATTGCATGGCCAATAGTATGACCAAAATTGAGCTTCATTCTTTCATTTGATTCTAATTCATCCCTGCTAACTATTCCTACCTTTACCTTTATCGAATCTTCAACAATCTTTTCTACTGTTTTTTCATCTAAGGAAAGAGCTTTTTCACAATTTTGTTCTAAGTAAGAAAACAAATTCTCATCTGCAATTGCCCCATGTTTTATTATTTCAGCAAAACCGCAGACCAATTCTTCTTTTGGGAGCGTCTTTAGTAGAGTAAGATCGCAGAGCACAAGCTTTGGCTGCCTGATTGTGCCGATTAAATTCTTGTACCCCTGCAAGTTCACTCCATTCTTTCCACCTATGCTTGCATCTACCTGAGCAAGTAAAGTTGTTGGAACTAAAATGCAATTTATTCCTCTTAGGTAAGTGGAAGCAACAAAATTCGCAATATCGCAAACAACCCCGCCCCCAATACCAACAATAAATGAATTCCGTTCGAGTTCCAGCTCGAGGCATTTGTCATATATTTTTTGTACGCTTTCGAGCGTTTTGTTCGATTCGCCTGGTTCGAGTACTACCATCTCGTACTGGGAAAACTTATCTCCATGTAACTTTGCAACGTTACTATCCGTAACTACCAGGACTTTTTCTGATTTTATGTAATCTGGCAGCTTTGCTATAGATTCGCCTACTAGAATGTTGCAATTTCCGCTACCTGTACTGAGTTTAATCTCCTTCATTGAAGTCCCTCCATAAATTTTGAAAGGGGTCTGACTTTTTTCATCAGTTGTTCGAACTGCGGCTTAGTAAGCGCCTGATCCTTATCGCATAATGCAGTAGCTGGATTGTTATGGACATCAATGATTAGTCCATCAGCACCAGCAGCAACTGACGCCAGACTCATCGGTTCAACCAAACTATTTTTCCCAGTAGAGTGGCTTGGGTCAATGATTATTGGCAAGTGAGTAAGCTCCTTTATCGCGGGAACCGCGCTAAGGTCTAGCGTATTTCTTGTATATTTCTCGTGAGATCTTATCCCTCGTTCGCAAAGTATGACATCCGGATTTCCTTCACCTAAAATGTATTCTGCGCACAGTAACCACTCTTCAATAGTAGAGAACATCCCTCGCTTTAGAAGAACTGGTTTGTTTGCTTTTCCAACTTCCTTTAAAAGTGAGAAATTCTGCATGTTTCTGGTTCCAATTTGAAGAACGTCCGCGTATTCGCATACCCATGATACATCCCGCGTATCAATTACTTCAGTTACTATTGGAAGGCCCGTTTCGTCTCGTGCTTTTTCTAGTATCTTGAGCCCCTTCAACCCGAGTCCCTGGAATGCATATGGAGAAGTTCTTGGTTTGAAAGCACCGCCTCGAAGCATATCCGCTCCAGCATCTTTGACAATTTTTGCAGTATCCACTGTCTGCTCCATTGTTTCGACTGCGCATGGTCCAGCAATTACAGTTAGTCCTTCACCTATCTTTACATCTCCGACCCGGACGATTGTCCGGTTACTTCCATTTAATCCCGCCAATTTCATATCCTTCATTTGATCATCAACTCCATTTTTTTTACTTTCCAAACTTTTCTTTTTTTAAATTTTTTTTATTAATAACACTAACCGTCAAGAGAAAAACCACGAGCGAGAATTTATTTTTGCTGATTTAATTTTATCGAGAAACGCTAGTGGTCTTTCAATACCAATAGCTAAAGCTGAAGAAGCCGAATGAAAAGACGTTTGTTTTTGCTACTTCAGTTATTTTCATTAAAACCACAATCTTACACTAATTATACACTTATTATGACAGATAAGGTTTATAAAGGGTTGGTTTGGTTATGCTATTATGAACTCTAATTATATCTTACTCGGACTGGCTTTTGCGTTATGTTTTGTTCTTTTGAGCGGTTGTACGAATACTGCCAAATCTGATACGCTATCTACTGGCACTATATCAAAAGATAAGAACTCGACTTCGTATAACCCAAATTCTGTTCCAGGCTCATCAGAATCAAATTCTTCTGATCAAAAATCCGACACTACTCCATCAACTACTCCGGAAAGTGAAGAAGCACTCAAAGACACTCCAGGTGCAGTGATCAACACTCCATCGAACAAACGTTTGGATCTGCTTCCTCTTGGTGATGGCAAATATAGCACTTCTCCAAAAGTTGGTTACATATATTCTTGCGATACTCAGTTTAATGGTGGAGGTGCGTTCAAGGATGGTCCTTGGATAGAAGGAAGCGTATGGGATCCATCTAAAAAAGTTACTGTGGATGGTGCTGTAGTTTGGAAAAACGGCAAACTAACAATTACCCTATCTGGTGATAAACGCAGAATCGTGAGTAATGATCTTCCAAATCATACAACTGGCGTTTTCCCAATCTCCTCGAACGATGATGCATATCAATATGACCGCAATCCAAACAGCATCAAAGAGCAATCAATTGATATTTCTCTTGCGGCTAATCCAACTTTAGTAGATAATCCTTCTTGCGGATCAGGAACTGTGGGTATAATGCTTAGCGGAGTTCCGTTATTCAACGGTTTTGACGCAGGCGGAAGGGATGCTGTTGCCCATGAAATACAAGATTCCTGCGGCGGACATCCCCAAGTATCAGGCCAATATCATTATCACTCGGAAAGCAGCTGTTTAAATGATAGTGGCGGCAAGGCAACACATTCTGATCTTCTGGGATATTCGCTTGATGGTTTTGGTATTTACGGTGAATATGGTGAAAATGGAACTTTACTTCACGCTGCTGATCTTGATGAATGCCACGGCCAGACCCATGCAATAATGTGGGATGGTAAAACGCAGGTAATGTACCATTATCACTTTACTGAAGATTTTCCCTACTCTATTGGATGCTTTAGGGCAAAACCGGTTTCCCTTGGTGCCGGCGGAGGAGAATCTCCAGGCGGTCAAATGCCCCCTCCACGATAGAGGAATTTTTTCTTTATTTTTTATATTCCCAGCAACTGGAGCCCGTTTTTCAAAAACATTACCGCAAAAATCAGTAAAACTATTCCTAAAATTTTAATGGTGTAAATATATTCTTTGCTTTTAAGAAATTCTTTTGATCTGCTTACTATTAATGCAAGAACAACTTTTGTTCCAACTAAGAAAAAAAAGAATCCTCCTATAAATAAAAGCGGGGGTAAGATTCCTAATCCAAATGCCTTGATGATTGTCGGGGCTCCAATAGTGACATAGAATAAATACGGATGAGGATTAAGCAGATTTGCCATAAGCCCATTGCGCAGAGTCTGGGATTTTTCGTTATTAAAATCAACATTAAACTTTTCTGTTTTTGTATCGTAAATTCTATCGAATTTCCGCTGCTGAAAAATTTTTGCAAAATTTTTCATTATGGTTTCAATACCAAGATAACCAAGAAATATCGCTCCTCCAATTGAAATTAACCCAGCAATAGAATCAAAATTCGATATCTGCGACATCATCAGTATTATTGCTGCAAGTATGGGGATATCTGTGATAAGCGGCACCAATGCAACCTTAATGCCAGCAATTTTCCCTTGCATTATCGTTTCGGATATTACTACTGCTGAAAGTGGTCCTGGTGTAATGCCCGCAGTAAGGCCAAAAAGAATTCCTGAAATTAAAAGTTCAATTTCGGTACTCATTTTCCAACACATGCCTTTTTCATTTCTTTTGTAAATTCTGCAATTTCATCAAGGGCTTTTGCTTCTTCAAATCCTTTTCCATCTTTGCTGATATATTTCGAATAAATATTCATGATCTGGCTTCCGACGATTATTCCCTTTGCCCCTGCTTCGATGTATGCTTTGGCATGGTCTGGTTTTGAAATCCCAAATCCAACTACCAATGGAATTTTGGTCATGCTACTCGCGTTTTTGATAAGCTCTAGGGCTTGGTTCTCAACCTTTGCTCTTGCTCCGGTTATCCCCAAAACAGCTACGACATAAAGGAATCCGCTCGCATTTTTTGCTATGTGTTTTATGCGATCTTTAGAAGAGTTTGGGGTTATGAATGATATCAAATCCAAACCCGTATTTTTGCATGCCCGAGAAAGTTCACCTGACTCTTCCAGTGGAACATCAGGTATAACTACTCCGCTTGCTTCTGCGTCTTTTAGCATTTTCAGGAATTTCTCTGTTCCTTGGGAATATAAGATATTGTAATAGGTCATCGGCAGTATTGGTACGTTGATCTCTTCTTTCCTAATTTTTTTCATTATCTCAATTGCTTTCATTGGATTCATTCCATTTTCCAACGCTCGATTTGATGCTGCCTGAATAGTAGGTCCATCTGCAATCGGATCAGAGAAAGGAATTCCCAATTCTATTGCATCTGCTCCATTTGCAACTAAGGTTTTGATCAACTTGACTGTGAACTCTTGGCTTGGATCACCGCAGCAAATGTATGGCATAAAGGCAGCGCCTTTAACTGAAGAAAACATTTCCCGGAGATTCATCTTAGTTCACCTTCTCCATCTTCTACTCTTCTCACGTGGTCAACATCCTTATCACCACGTCCTGAAAGATTCACTATGATGATTTTATTTTTCCCCATCTGACCAGCTACTTTTATCGCATGGGCAATTGCATGCGAACTTTCAAGAGCAGGAATTATTCCTTCAGTTTCGCAAAGCAAATGAAATGCGGAAAGCGCTTCGCTATCAAGTGCAGAAACATACTTAACTCGATTTTGTTCAAATAATTGTGCATGCTGTGGGCCTACTGATGGATAATCCAATCCTGCAGAAACAGAATGTGTTTCTTTTATCTGACCAAATTCATCTTCAAGCAGATAACTTTTCATCCCATGTAAAATCCCGACCTTCCCATCACCAGTTAAGCGTGCAGCGTGCTTCTTTCCGTCCCCGCCAGCTTCCACGCCAATCATTTCAACTTTGCTATCCTTAAGAAACGCTGAAAAAAGTCCGATTGCGTTGCTTCCGCCTCCTACACATGCGATAAGGGTGTCGGGTAAGCGGTTTTCTGTTTCCAGTATTTGTGCTCGTGCTTCCTTTCCTATTACTGATTGGAAATCACGGACCATCGTTGGGTATGGGTGAGGACCAAGAGCTGATCCAAGAAGATAATGAGTATCTGCAAAACTTGCAGTGTAATCACGTATTGCTTCGTTTACTGCATCTTTGAGCGTTTTGGAGCCAGTTTCAACTATTTTTACATTTGCACCAAGGAGTTTCATGCGATAAACGTTTGGTGCCTGTCTTTCAGCATCCACTCTTCCCATATAAACGTCACACTTTAGTCCAAATAATGCAGCTACTGTTGCTGATGCAACTCCGTGCTGGCCAGCACCGGTCTCAGCAATAATCCTTTTCTTGCCCATTTTCTTTGCAAGAAGGGCCTGGCCTAATGCGTTATTTATTTTATGCGCTCCAGTATGAAGAAGATCTTCCCGTTTCAGATAAATTTTAGCCCCGCCAATTTTTTTGCTTAAGCGCTCAGCATAATAAAGCGGAGTTTCCCTTCCTGCGTACTGTTTTAGGTAATAATCAACCTCTTTAGCAAATCCAGAATCTTTGCTAAATTTTTCATAAGCTGCCTCTAACTCCCGAAACGCAGGAACTAATGTTTCCGGGATGAATTGCCCTCCGTATTTTCCGAAATAACTTGAAGTAGGCCTATTCATCCGTACCACCACTTTTTAGTTCACGAATTTTTTCCTTCAAATCATTAGCAGTCCATATTGCAGTTCCAACTAATGCACCTTTTACTCCAGATTTTGTTATGAACTGAACATCAGCAGCAGTTTTCATTCCACTTTCACTAATTACTGGTTTTTTGATTTTGCTATTTGGTACGCTACTCATAATTCGTTTTGTCCTTGCTAAATCAACTTTCAAAGTTGTTAGATCGCGGTTATTTATTCCTAAAATATCCGCATCCGTTTCAATAGCAAGACCAAATTCGTCTTCATCGTAACATTCCAAAAGAACTTCAAGTCCAGCAGCATGTGCTTTGGCGATCATTTCATTCAAATTCTTATTCGTCCTGCTAAGTGCTTTGGCAACCAGCAGCACCACGTCCGCTCCACTTGCTTTGGCCGCATTTATCTGCACCTCAGAAATTACAAAATCCTTGAATAATACCGGCAAGCCTGCTGTTTTTGCCTGTGAAATATTTTCCAAATTCCCTCGGAATATTTTTGGCTCAACTACAACGGAAATTGCATCCGATCCGCTTTCCCTAAATTCTTGCGCAGCAACTTGGGCATCTATTTGCCTGTAAGAATACTCTCCGATTGGCGATGCATGCTTTATCTCGGTTATCAAAGTGAATTTTTGCTTTGCTAATTTTTCAACTAAGGAAACTTTTGGCATTGGTGCTTTGGGTTGTTTTAGTCTATCATAATATCCTTCTGAAATGCTTTCTTGCGCTTTAGCAATGAAATTATCCAGGATGTCCATCTCAACTGCCTCCGCTATTTCCAAATGCGCGTACTTCCTCTAATTTTTTCCCCGCAGCACCTGTTTCAACCGATTGCCTTGCAAGTTCCACCCCTTCTTCAATTGATTTTGCCTTTCCACCGAGGTAAATTAGCGCCCCAGCATTTAGCAAAGAAACATCCCTTGCCGCTCCTTTTTGTCCACTCAGCACGTTTCCAATAATAGCTGCACTTTCTTTTGCTGAACTAACTGCTGGAATTTGCTGCTCGCTAAACCCAAAATCCCGTGCATTTAAAATGTATTTTGATATTCTGTTATTTTTCAATTCATAAACTAAAGTTTTGCCAAGTGATATTTCATCCATGCCATTAGAATGCACAACCATAGCATGTTTTGTCCCTAATAATTGCAAAACCCCAACCATTTTCTGTGCAAGTGCCGAATCATAAACGCCTAAGAGCTGGTGTTTTGCATTTGCAGGATTAAGCAGTGGCCCAAGTATATTGAAAACTGTCCGAACTCCCAATTGTGAACGGATTGGGGCTAATTTTTTGAATACTGGATGATAATATGGTGCAAAAAGAAACCCGAAATTGGTTTTTTCAATGCATTTTTTTGCCATTTCCGGCTCAAGTATTTTTATCCCTAATTCTTCTAAAACATCTGCAGAACCTGATTTGCTTGACACCGAACGATTTCCGTGCTTTGCTATTATGACGCCTGCGCCAGCTGCAATTAGCGCTGCAGTTGTGGAAACATTGAACGTGTGCATTCCGTCGCCTCCTGTTCCACAACTATCTACTATCGCTTCGCTAGTTAAATTAATAGAAATTGAATGTTTTTTTATTCCATTTACCAAGGCGGCTATTTCCTCTTCTGTTTCGCCTTTCATTTTCAATGCTATAATTAACGCACCGATCTGTGTATCGCTATACGTTCCATCTATTATGCCATCAACCATCTGCTCTGCTTCGGCTGCAGTAAGTTTTTGCCTTTGGACTAGTTTTTCAAGCAAGTTCATTTTTTACCCTCAAAAAGTTTTTTAAAATCTGTTTTCCGTTTTCAGTCATTATACTTTCAGGATGAAACTGCACCCCATAAATTGGAAGGCTTTTATGCTGCACTGCCATTACGCAATTATCATCCATGCTTCGGGCAGTTATTTCGAGGCACTTCGGTATCTCTGTGCCCACTAATGAATGGTAACGCATGACGATCATTGGATTTTTTATGCTGCTAAAGATCCCCAATCCATCATGTTTTATCTGGCTGGTTTTTCCGTGCATTGGCCTATTCTTTACGACTTTGCCGCCAAAACGGGCAATAATTCCCTGATGGCCCAAGCACACGCCAAGAATCGGGACGTTTTGCATTTGTTCGAGTATCTCACTACACACCCCAAAATCTTTCTTGTTTGTCGGGTTTCCTGGCCCAGGTGATAAAACTATTTTTTCTGGTCCAAGCTTTTTTAGTTCGTCAATAGTTATTTTATCGTTCCTAAATACCTTGACTTCGACTCCCAAATCCCCAAAATACTGGGCTAAATTGTAAACAAAAGAATCGTAATTATCTATTATGACTATCATATTCATCACTCCAAAGCATTTATCAATGCCTGCATCTTGTTTTCGGTTTCCAAATACTCCGACTCCGGCACCGAATCATAAACAATGCCTGCCCCTGCCTGAACATAGGCCCTATTCCCGCTAGCAAATAACGTTCTAATCGTGATTGCAAAATCGCAGTTGCCGTTGAATGAGAAATATCCGATTGCCCCTCCATAGGGTCCGCGGTCGGTTGTCTCTAGCTGATCGATTATTCCCATTGCCCGGATTTTTGGTGCGCCACTTAGTGTCCCTGCAGGAAATAGTGCTTCAAAAGCATCGAAAGAGGTTTTTCCTTCAGCAAGCTTTGCACTTATCTTAGATGAAATGTGCTGCACATGGCTGTATTTTTCAACTTTCATAAATTCATCCACATTTACCGTGCCTGGCATTGCTACTTTACCAACATCATTTCGGGTAAGATCGACCAGCATCAAATGTTCTGCACGCTCCTTTTCACTCCCAAGGAGCTTTTTCTCAAATTCATCATCTTCTTTTTTGTTTTTGCCCCTTGGCATTGTGCCGGCAAGCGTCGCATAACTTTCTATTCTATCTCCCTCAACCCTCACTAAGTTTTCCGGGCTCGATCCGATTATCTTCTGCTCACCAAAACTAAGGTAATACATGTACGGCGAGGGGTTCTTCTGTTTCAGATAATTGTAAAACTTCAGGAGGCTGCCCTCAAATTCAAACTCATGCCTTCTTGAAAGAACCACCTGGAATATCTCACCGTCGATAATTTTTTCTTTGGCTTTTGCCACTACCTTTTCGAATGTTTTCTTATCCATATTGGTTTTTTTGTTTTTTATTCTAAATGCCTGGTATTGGGGCTTTCCATTTTCGCCTGCTCCAGCTATGAGATCAAGAATTTTCTGTGATCGGTCTTCCTCATTGTAAATATATTCCACTGTTTTTTTCTTATGGTCGTAGATCAAACCATCATTGAAAATTCCAAATTCAAAATCCGGAAATTCTGTTTTGCTAAAAAAACCTGCGGCTTTTTGCGAATTGCCTATTGCTTCTATGTTTTTCACATAATCATAGGAGAAATATCCTACTGCCCCACCAATAAAACCGCTTCGCTCGCTTTCGATTTTTGGAATATTTTTTTGTAAAACTTCTATTGGTTTGGCCGCATTGATTTCCTTTCCATCTAGCTTAATCAAATTTCCTTTGGCTGAAATTACTTTTGAAGGCAAAAACCCAATAAATGAGAATCTTGCCAATCTATCAGAACCTTCGGTAGATTCAAGCAGGAATGAACTTTCAAACTCATCCTCTATGAGGCAGTAGAGTTGGAATGGATTAAGGCTAATCCTGAGTGCTTTTGATCGTACTGTCATAGTTTGTTTAGTACCAATGATGTATTTAAAGCTTTTATGTACAAAAATATACATTATGTATCCTATTCTTGAAGATGCGTTTTTACGCTACCCGATGCGCAAAAAAGTGGTTTATTTGTTTTTAAACCACGGGTTTCGAGTGGATAAATTTGGTGTAATTTACTGTGGGCAGGTTGAAGTAAGTCCAGCCAAAATTGCTCGAGCCATTGGCGTGGACAGGCGGGTAATTATTGAAACTGCCCAAATGCTTGCAGGCGTTCCAGAGTTATTCAAGATCTGCGAAGGATTAGAGCCACGCGCATTTATCCGGGGTGTTGCAAGGCATCTGGGATTTGAAGTTATCGAAATCGAAGGTGATTCCCATTCGATTGGCATAGTCAGTTCAGTAACAAAAATTATCTCTGATGCCCGGATCAGTATCCGTCAGGTTGTGAGCGATGATCCTGATATCTATCCAAACCCAAAATTAACGATAATTTTGGAAAAGCGGCTTCCTGGATCTGCGTTGGTTAAAATTAGAGAATTAAAGAATATAAAGAGACTAACGATCGAATAACAATATTTAAGAGAACTTGATCTGAAACTGGTTTATGGATAAAAAAACCAAAAAATGCCCGGTATGTGAAAAAGGAATACTTATTGCAGCAGATGATATACTGTCTGAACTTGAAGGTTTGATCTTTGTAGAAAAAGGTGAGCGTTGCAATAGTTGCGGGGAAGAATTTATCCCAGAAGAAACAGGCCAAAAGACAATAGGTATTGCGCGCAGGTTGAATGTTTGGGGTCATCCATTAAAATTGCATAGAAAGCTTTCAAAAAGTACCGGGGGTACGATACTTAGAATTCCTCAAGATATCGAACGAGCTATGGACCTGAAAGGTGACGAACACGTTTTGGTATCTAAAATAGGTAAAAATAAGTTTTTAGTAGAATTAGAAGGTGCCCACATCGTCTAGTCACCTAATGTTATCCGATTTTAATATCCGGATTTAGCTGTCTCCAGCTCCCATTCAAAAAATGCCATAACTGCTTTGTTACTGAATCATATACTATATTATTTGGGGATGCTACTTCTTTTGGCCGGTCTATCTCGATTAAAGCAAATCTCCTCATCCAGTCGATTTCATCCCGAAATGGATTTCGTTCAATTACATAAATCCGCTTCCGCTCGGACTTGATCTTCTCGCACCAGGAAACTACCTTCTCAATCTCTTCTTTTGTGACCATAATCATACTAGTCTGGGCTGAATTTTTATCCTTTTCTTTCTTTTCTCTATTTTTGCTACATGTTTATTAAGGTTTCGCAACATTATTCCCCTGCAAATAATAATTTTGAGGAGAGGGTGGTATAGTATGAATAAAACATTGGCTATTAGACCTATTGGAAGAGATGCTGATCGAGAGTCAGCTCATACGGGATCCGATCATGGAACCTCTTTAACTTCTGGACGTTCTTCTTCGAGCTTTTTTGGACGTGCTGCAAGAGCGTTTGGGAAATTCCTCCTTGTAGCAAAGTTACTTCCTGGTTGCGGTGATTCTGGAAACCCCTCATTTGACCTTGCAAAAGATGCAAAAGCAGCAGATAGTGCAACTACAGAAGATGGTGCAAGAGTAAGCGATGGCGCAAATCCAGAATCTGATGGTGGAGCAGTTTCGGACGATATGGATCCTGCTTCAGATGATATGTCTGATGATATGGCTGCAGGTGAGGATATGCCAGAGGCAGACCTCTCAGCTAATCCTGCTGATTTAGTAATGGTTTTTGATGGTGCCAGATATATGATGCCATCCCATCCGGTTACATGCGAGCAGATTCCAGACCAGATTATTTACCTTACCAAAGGAAAACCAAGCAAACCATTCGATATTGCTTTTGGATCAGGTGCTGGATCTTTTGCACTGCCTATTAATATGAATAATCAAACCACAGTTTACCAAATAGGGCATTTAGCAGTGGATCTTGCTGGTTTGCCAGCATTCAAGTCAGTACTTGCTGCGCTTGAAACTGGTGTTGGTATGTGCCTGCAAGTAAATGGGACAGAAGTTAGTCTGGCTAAAGGCCAGTCGGCGAAAGTTCCGCTGGAGCAATACACCTTGACAATAACTTTGGTCAACATTACCGGTACGCTCGATAAGAATGGAGCGAATCTTACTGCTACTGTAGTTATACAGGCAGATTAATTTTTTTCTATTTTATTTTTCTTATTTCTTTTTTTCTCTTAGTGTTTGATTGAGTGTTCGAATCTTGATTCAGCGTCTTTCCAATCTACATTCTTGAAATAAGCATCTAAGTATGCTGCTCTTGCTGTTTTATGATCAAGATAATATGCGTGCTCATAAACATCGCAGGCAAGAACCAAATGCGAATTGTGTGGCGGGAAAGTTGATTGATCATCTCCAATAACTACAATTAACCGCTTTAGGTCATGCTGCCATACTAAAAATGCCCAGCCTCGAGCGGCCATTGCGGTTCCCCTAAACTCAGCTTCGAAGCGTTCGTAAGAACCAAAATCCTTCTCTATCTGCTTCTCTAGCAATCCAGATGGTTTTCCTCCTACGCCGCCAAGGTTATGGAAATACACTTCATGGTTAATTGTTCCGCCCAATGCAAATGCAAGGCCCATTTTTAGAGATCTAATGTCGCTGTAAGTAATTTGGCCCGCCTTTACTGCATCCACACCGAGTGCGTCGGTTTTTTCCATACATTCATTGTATTTGTTCACATAACCATTGTAGAGTTTAAAGTGCTCAGTCATAGTTGTTTCGCTGATTCCATTCATTTTCATTACCGAAGGTTTTACTTTGCTAAAATCTATTGCTACATGTTTTTCAAAAGTCATTCTCTCCACCTCTTTCTGAATAAAACGAACCTAAAGTTTAAAACAATTTAGTTTTTTCCAAATTCCTAACTTTTTTTGGTTTGAATATATATCCGCCTAACCCCCATCGTTCAATTATCAATTTTCAGGGTATTAAAATGACTGGGCCAAGACTTTCATTAAGGGTGATCCAAGATCCTGTTATCCGTCAATCGAAACCAGAAATGACTATTTTACCTATGGTTGAGCCAGGCTGCGGAAACGGTTGTGGCGGATGCCCAAGGAGCATTATATGCAATAGCCCGATCAAGGAGACAGGAAACGAATTGGCCCTATCTGCCGCGCCAACAATTGTTATTGAAACCCAATCACAAAAAGAATTTAATCTCAATGCTGCTCAGCAAGCACTGGGATTCTTAGACGCTAGTCCTAAAGACCCGACCCATTTTCCCCTTTCTGCGCCTATCCAAGTTCCCTTCAATGTAACTGCAGCGCAATCTATCACCTTAGCTCAAAATACTGGATATTGCCGCGGGTTATATCTATTCACCCTATTGATGACTGATCGATTGAGAGAACTTGAATTATATGAAAGAAGTTCCCCATCTGATTTATCTCACCCTATGCCTGCAACTCCAACTGAAAAACCTTTGCAGTCTACTGAATCAGAACTACCTTTACCCAAATCAGAAAGAATCGTTCTCGAAATTCCCTCGCTAGGGGTTTTAGATTCAGCATTACCTTTTCGAGCAGTTACTGCACAATTTG
>JACRGB010000038.1 GCA_016212505.1 Microcaldota archaeon | reverse complement strand
CTTCTCTTGGAAGACCCGGCGCCGCTTTGCGGCGCTGCCGCTATTGGCTTAGTTTTTGAAGCTAAAGAAAAAGAATTTATGCCGATTCAACTGCTCGGCTTAAGCCGGCAGTATTCTCGGCCTTTTTTCAATAAAAAATCAGTAGCTTACCTTGCTGAGCACTACATCAAATGCAGAGAACGGGTAGGCACCTGGGACAAAGACCACATAGCTATCTGTTGTTTCATAGAAGGTCAATGCACCTGCACCAAACTGCTGGTTTATTGAGGCAATTGCTTCCTGGACTTTTGCCGAAGACATTTTGCTCTTTGGCACTACAACAAATACACCAGGAGTTCCCTGTACCCCATAGGTTTGTCCTTCTGAGGTATCGGTATTTATTTCAGCAGTATGGGTTGAATTGCCATAGCAGCCACCAAACTTTGCAACATCTAAGCCAATACCAGTCGCATAGGAGTCAAATGCTGATTTTGGGTCACTCATAGCGCTCCAGGCAGCCTGTGTTTCGAAGAGCTTATCATGCATTTCCCAGAATTTGCCCTGATCATTTGCGCATCTTGCTGCTATTGCAGCAGGCATTGCATTAGGATGGATACTGGTAAGAGGGAAGTCCCTGAAATAGAACTTGACTTTTCCGTCATTTACATAACTTTTTCTGAGTTCAGCTTCAGCACCAGTATAAATTCTTTGACAGAACGGACACTGGAAATCTGAAAATTCCACAATTGAAACCGCTGCAGAATCCTTGCCAAGAGCAGGGTACGAACCCACATTTATCTTAAGCGAAGGGGCGGATGTCGGAGAGGTGCTGCCTGATGGAGTTGGAGTAGGTGTTGGAGTCGGGGTTGGCGTTGGGGTGGGGGTCGGAGTCACCGTACCGGATTTAATTATGCCAAAACCTTGTGTAAAAACAGACAACACAAGCAATCCTGCAAGCAGAACGATTACTATTCCATAAAATGTGTCCTTACTTAAAGTCACACTATCTTCATTACCCAAAAATATCACCTTAGAGTTAATCTCTTTGGAGGAATAAGCATTAGTATTATTTAAAGTTTGTGCTTACCTTAGGGAAACAACTAACCTGAACTAATAGGGGGAAGATTCGACATTTGCAGATAAATCTGGAGCGCCGCCATCAGGAATATTTGCAACATTCTGATAGATTACTCTCTGTACTAAAACATTAGGGCCTTTTAGATTCTCCGCCCCGCCGGGAAGTTTCATTGTTAATTAATTATGTCGTATTATTTATAAAAATATGTTTTTATCTATGGTTTTAGATTCTTATCCAAGACAATCGTCAGTTTCTTGATCGCATTTGTCAAGTCATAATACGCATCAACACCCTTTTCCAGCTGGGCCATCTCAAGCGAATGGCTATAAAGGCCTATATCTAGAACACGGATATTACTATTAAATTCTATTTTAGTTAAAGTAATTCCAGGATTTCCAATCATCTCTTTTAGTCTATCTTTGTCGTCTGTTCTTGCTTCCAGCAACTTAATGAGGTGTTTTTGAATATCGATATAAAAAGTTTCTATATCTTTTTTCTCTCCCTCAAGCACGACCTCAACGCGGCCGTCGGGAAGGTTAAATGCTCCGCCTTTTGTGAAGCCAGCATGGATAAGTTTTTCAGTTATCAATAACCGGCAACCGATATGCTGCACCCTATTATGCGGTTCCTTAGGCTCGATATAGAAAAGGGCTTTGACAGGAATTGAATCTGTAGATGCCATGAATAGTATCTGCAGGGTAAAATTTATAATTTGCCCCTTCATATAAGTAAACACCTAAACGTGATCCTATGACCTCACTTGATAAAGCCATCCTGGCAGTTTACGAAAAAGGAGGCAATAAGTTCGAGCTTTATATAGACCCTGATGCCGCTTACGCTTATTTGGATAAGAGAAAACCAGACCTCAAAAACATGCTTGTTTCTGAAGAGGTTTATGCTGATGCCCGCAAGGCAGAAAAAGCTAAACCATCGGACCTGCAAAAGGTTTTTGGAACAACTGACATAATGCTAATTCTCGAATTTATCATCAAGCATGGTGAGGTCCAATTAACTACCGAACAAAAAAGGAAAAAAGCAGAAGAGAAACGAAAACAGATTATCACCATACTCATGAGGGAGGCCATCGATCCACGGACGAGTGCCCCTCACCCCCAGTTGCGGATTGAAAATGCGATGGAAGAGGCGCGGGTGCATATCGAGCCTTTTAAGGATGCGCGCGAGCAGCTAGATGAAGTGGTTAAGGCGCTACGGCCTCTCCTGCCAATGAAATTCGAAAAAGTCAGGATTGCGGTCAAGGTCCCGGCTGCATTTGCGCATAAATGCTATGGTACGCTCAAAAGCTATGGCATACAAAAGGAAGAGTGGACAAAATCCGGGGAGCTTATCGCAGTGGTTGAGATGTTTGCCGGAATGCAGAGCGAGTTCTACGATAAGATAAACAAGCTAACTGCCGGGCAGATTGAAACGAAAATAATTGGAACTTAACTCATTTGCCAGTGCTAAATTTCTAATATTTTTTCAGAACGGCCAGGTCAGAAAATCTAGCAACAAGATTTTCTGCCGCAGCTTGAACTATATTAGTTACTGTTGCGCAAACATCAAGATAAAATTCATTCAAATTATGCCCAAATAGGATAGGAGGCTCCTTTGAAAACATCGTATAGTGAGGGGCCTGATGGGGCCGAACCGGTTCCAAAAAACGAAGTGCGCCATCCGGATAGAACCTAAATCCCCTTATTCCCTCTTCTGGTATGGTGGGGTTCACATATCCTGAAAAAAGGTAGACCTGCCCGTGGGGACCTGAAGAGAGTATTCCAAAATCATCTGCGAACTGATTGCCTTTAAGGCCGCGTTTATTTGGATCCAAATCAACTGCGCCGTAGGATAAGGTAATACTTTCAGGTAAAAAACCAGTTAGCGAGGCAGTAATAGTATATTCGAGAGATACCCTTACTGTGCCCTTATGATAAACCATATCCACTTTGGTTTGGATAAATTCGTTAGCTTGAGGATTGGTCTGCGATCGTGAGGAACAGTCATTATATATCTTAAAACGCACCGATTGGTGGTCTTGGTTTACATTCGCTCCCAATGTCGGAAAGACCAATACGTGGTCTGGGTCTAAAGGCAATGAAGCATAATAAGCATCCAAAACTTCCCGTGGAGTTCCTGGCCTCAAAAGCGCAAATGTAAGCCCGCAGCCAAGAGTGATCAGATTAAGTGGAGGCTGAGCACAGCTAATTTGTACCCGTTTGGGGGAGGATGCGCCATTAACGCGGTAACGATCATAATCGGTAGTTACTAAGGCGGCAGGAAGCAGGGTTTCTTTGTCTACTCCACTATTGCCGACATCCCGCATAAAACGACTGGCAAAAGCTGGCATTGAAATTGGCATTCTGGCAGTAGTTTTTTGAATCATAACAATATACTTTATGGCACTATATTTATAATCCTAGTTAAGTAAAAAACAAGGAAAAACTATTTCGAAATCCTCAAATAGCCAACTTAAAAACCTTTCCATACTAATGAAAATACGGATAGAGAAACAGAAACGCTCTATTTTTGGGCAAAATAATAGCGCTCGAGAAATCAATGGGTAAAGTTTAGTCTTTAACCCTAAAAGAGGTAATAATAATGGATAAGAAAATAGTTCTCCCAGGAGATAGGATAGCCGAAGGAAGAATGAACATTCCAAACGCATATACAAAAGACAATGGAACTTATGCGGCAGTAGTTGGCACTCTGGATAATGAGGGCCATTATATTGCCCTTGAAAATAAGTACAGGCCATTTGTCGATGATGTTGTTATCGGAATAGTCATTAGCGTCAGAAGCGCGGGTTATGAGGTCGAATTAAACATGTCAAATACGGGGTTTATCCCTGCAAGAATGATGCGGATGGACCTTTCACTTGGCGATTTTGTCCTTTGCAAGATAAAAATGGTAAACGAAGTTGGCGATATTGACCTGGGCGAAGTAAGAAGGCTTCCAAAAGGAAAAGTAGTCCAGTTCCCTTCAGCTAAGGTCCCGAGGCTAATTGGGAGAAAAAGCAGCATGCTGATCTTACTAAAAGAATACGCAGGAGGAGACATAATGGTCGGAAACAACGGCTATGTCTGGATAAGTGAAAAAAGCAATGTCCCGCTTCTACTAAAAGTAATAAAACACATCGAAAAAAAAGCACACAAATCCGGCCTTACTGATGAGGTATCGGCAATGCTGCAAAAGGAAACCGGAGGAAAGAAAGCGCTGCCAATGGAAAATCCGCCAAGCGCACAAATGAACAGGGGCATGGAAGAGCAGGAAGAGGAATATAGAAGATAATTCTAATGCAGAATCATATGTATGAATCATAGGTATAGATAATAAGAGAATATGAAAATGAAATACAGGTGAACATTTATGGCAGCGAATGAAGAAGTAAAATTATTTGTTAACGGAAAACGGATTGATGGCCGTGGCGCGGACGAGATGCGAGCGGTCAGGATAGAAGTTGGGATAATACCTGAAGCAGATGGATCGGCATTTATCGAATGGGGAGGAAACAAAATAGTCTGCGGGGTCTACGGGCCACGCGAGTGCATACCAAAACATGATGCAAGCCCCTATCATGCTATAGTAAAGTGCAGGTATATGATGTCGCCTTTTGCCTCGGCAGAAGAGCACAGCAAGAGCGGCCCCTCAAGGCGAAGCACCGAACTTTCCAAGGTAATCCGCGAGGTTTTCGAAAATTTGATAATTTCTGAAAAATTCCCAAACACCCAGATAGACGTTTACATTGATGTTTTACAGGCAGAAGGTGGAACGCGAACAGCATCAGTCACTGCTGCTGCAGTTGCACTGGCAAATGCGGGAATCCCGATGAAGGATATGGTCTCTGCAGTTGCAATTGGAAAGGCAGATGGACACATCTTGCTTGACTTGGGAAAGTTGGAAGATAATTTTGGTGAGTCTGATACCCCAGTGGCATTATCCAACAGGGATAAGAAAATCTTGCTCTTGCAGATGGATGGGCTGCTTACCAAAGACGAAATAAAGAAGGTCATTGAAATGGCGGAAAGCGCGTGCGGCAAGTTGCATGAAAAGCAGGCCGATGCCCTTAAAAAATTCTATGAGCATGGCGAAAATGAGGAGTTTAAGCTTTAGACTTAACTTGAAGGCCGAATGAGTTTAATTTAGTTGGATGGATTGAAGATGAAAGAAATGATATTTTAGGTGATTGATTATGGGTGAAGAACTAAAAGACATAATAATGTCAAGTATCCGGAGAGACATACTTATCAATACATTAAATAGCGGAAAAAGGTTTGATGGCCGCGCGTTTGATGAATATAGGACGATAAAGGTGCAGTTCGGTGCAGTAACTACTGCAGAAGGATCTGCGAGGGTAAGTTTGGGAAACACCCAGGTACTGGTAGCGACAAAGTTTGATGTCTTAAAGCCCTTTGCAGACCGGCCAACCGAAGGAGTCCTTATGACAAATGGCGAGCTGCTTCCTCTTGCTTCGCCATCATTTGAGCCTGGACCGCCTAATGAAGATTCGATTGAAATGGCGCGCGTGGTTGACCGGGCGATCCGAAGCGCAGAATGCGTTGATTTAGACTCATTCTTCATCGAAGAAGAAAAAGTCCTTGGTTTGTACGTTGATATTTATGTGCTGAACCATGATGGCAATTATACTGACGCAGCAGCAATAGCCGCAAGTGCGGCACTGCTGAATACGCAGGTCCCGAAAGTGGAAAAGGGAAAAATTTTGCGAGGAGATTACAAGGGTCCTTTGAACCCAAAACCGATCCCAATCGCAACATCGTTTGTGAAGATCGGGAGCCATTGGCTTGTTGACCCAAGCCGGGATGAGGAACTCGTTGCAGAAACAAAAATAACAATTGCAACAACCACTGATCATGTTTGTGCAATGCAAAAAGGAAAGGGCAGCCTTTCCAAAGAAGAGCTTTTCTCCTGCATGGAGATAGCATTTAAAAGAGGGAACGAAATAAGAAAAATATTAATGGAGTAGAAATAAAGGAATAGAGGAGGGCTTTGATATGCAGACGGCAAGATTTGGTGCTTCAATAAGAAAATTGCATGATAGTGCAATTAAAGATAAGAAAAAATCCTACGAATGCCCAAAATGCGGCAAGATAAAAGTAGTCAGAAAAGGAAATGCACTTTGGATGTGCAAGGGATGCAAATCGACCTTTGCCGGTGGGGCATATTCATTTACTACCGAAGCAGGCGAATTATCCCGCAGGCTCGCAGCAGATTATGCTAAAAGTTCGTGAATTTATGATTGAGGGATACCTATGGCTGAGTATGTAGATTTGAAAACTGGAATAAGCGTTAGTATCGTTGGGGAGAAGTTCGCATTCCCGACAACCGGGGCGAGAGTACTCCTTAAGCCAAGGCCGCCAATTGCAAAGGAAGTATCTTCAGATTAGATAAAAGCGTGTGGTGGGTTTGGATTGATCACTACAAGCAGGTATGCAACGAGTGAAACTCGCAAGCATGCCAAGAAACTCGGAACTGAAAACGGGGAACGCTATCTGGCCCGTGGCAAGAAAACCATAAGGCAACTGGTCGAATGGGCAAGAAAAAATGGTGAAGAATTCATCACAATTCTTGAGGAAAAAGATAAGCAGCCCGCAGAAATTTTAAAAATTAAGGTAAATGAAGTGGGAGATTGGTCATGGGCCTGAAACTTAATGCCAGCATAGAATGTGTTTTTGATGATGAGGAATCAGCAAGGGCAGCGGCAAAGGCAGTTTCCCATGAAGGGAAGATCAGCAACAGGGCAGAAATTAAGGTAAGTGAAAAAGGAAAGATACTTAACATATATATACAAGCTAATGATGTTGTGGCTTTGCGTGCAAGTGCAAATGCTTATTTAAGGGCATTATCGGTATTTAGTGGGATTGAAGAGTTATCAGATAAATAATGGAACAGACAGAAGGTGAAAACTTATGGTAGCAGATAGGAATGATTTGAATAGGGAACTTATTGAATACGAAAATTTAGAGAAACAGTTAGAACTAATACTAATACAGAAGCACCAGCTCCAGTTACAGAGCAACGAGTCAAAGCACGCCCTAGAGGAATTGAAAAAGGCAACGGGGGAAATTTACCGCACAGTCGGGTCAGTAATGATGCATACGACTAAGGATGTGGCTGAAAAAGACCTCAAGGAAAAAACCGAATTAATCGAAATCAAGCTTAATGCAATTGCCAAACAGGAAGAGAAGCTAAGGGGTATCGTAATGGACAGCCAGAAAAAGCTTCAGGAGAAAATGAAGCAGTATGCCGCAAAACCAGGGCAATGAAGAATCCAATAGCAAGGACAAAGCGCTTTTTGAAAAGCTTCTTGCTAAATATGGCAAGGCGAAGGTCGTAATAGCGACACATAATCGTGCCGATGTCGATGCCATATCTTCTAGTTATTCTGTGCATAGACAATTTCCTAATTCTATTCTTTGCACCAGGGAAGAAATGACTGAAGGGGCAAAGATGCTTTGTGCAAAATTGGGAATCGAACCAAAGCCATTAACTGAACTAAACAAAAATAATTTCTCGGGCATCTTAGTAGTTGATACAAGTGCCTATACACTTGTTCCTGATGCAAAAAACTGGCCCATTCTCGGGATAATAGACCATCACCGCGCGGATGGCCGTGATATTAAAGGCGAATTCGAAATAATTGACGAGCAGTCGCCATCTGCTGCAGAAATTGTAGCGAACATTTTGGATGAAAAGGACATAGATGAAAATATGGCGTTCGCCCTATCAATTGGAATTATTGCCGATGGTGCAAGGTTCAAATCGGCAAGAGCACAAACATTTGAGACGCTCGCAAGGTTAATAAAAATATCCAAAACCGAGTACGCTGAACTTTTATCTTATGCTGAGCCTGGACCAAAAGATGAAGCAAAAATAGCAATATTGAAGGCTATGCAAAAACTAAACTACGTTTACGCAAGCGGATATATAATCGCAACCAGCGAAGGCATAAGCAACGAGAGCGATTCTGCTTCATTAATTACTGAGGCAGCAGATGTTGCATTTATCGCAAAATGGAAGGATGAAACAAAGGAAACTCGAATTTCCGCCAGGGCGCGGGGAAGCGTAATGGTTCCGTTAAATGAGGTAATGTCAACAGTTGCAAAAAGAATTGGCGGAGCTGGCGGCGGCCATCCAAAAGCTGCTGGGGCTGCAGTGAAATGCCATACTGATGAGGCGTTGAAAAGATGCGTTGGAACTTTTATCGAATTAGCAGAAAAACAAGAGAAAATCAATTCTGACATTAAATATTCACAAGCTATTGATGCTAAACTTGATGAAAAAGACAAAGAATCATAAGAAAATTGTCTGGTCCCTTTCTGGCCCATACGAAACCATTGAAATTTTTACCCCCAATTCTTTTGATATAAAATCAAGGTAAGTTTTCATTTCGGAGGGCAGTTTCTTGGTTTTCCTTATATTGGCCCATTCTGTTTCAGTCAGTTTACCCCAACATTTGAAGGTTTTGTAAACTGGTTTTACATCCGGAAGTTTCATCGATCCAGTAGGAAATTCTTCGGTTTTCTTCCCATCAATTTCATAAGAGGTGCAAACCTTAATTTCATCCAAACCATCAAGCACATCTATCTTGGTAATTACAATATCATCAGTACCATTAATTGCTACTGAGGTCTTGAGCATTACAAGATCTAACCATCCGCATCTTCTTGGTCTTCCAGTAGTGGTGCCAAATTCAGCACCCGCTTTACGCAGCTGCTCGCCAGTAGAGTCAAGAAGTTCTGTTGGAAACGGACCGGTACCGACTCTTGTGGTGTACGCTTTTACAATACCAATAACACGGGAAATCTTTTTCGGAGGAATGCCACTACCAACGCATGCAGCTCCAACAGTGGTATTTGAAGAGGTAACAAAAGGGTAAGTGCCATGATCAACATCCAAAAAGGTCGCTTGCGCTCCTTCTAAAAGGATATTTTTGCTCTTTGCTGCAATCGATAGAAGCAGCGCAGTATTTTTGATATGTGATCCTATTTTCGTTCTGAACTCAATCAGAGAATCAAGAATCTTTGAGGTGTTGAATTGCACCGATTTTCCAAAGAGTTTAATCATGCCCTCTTTGACTTTTGCTATGTTTTCTAACTTTACTTTTAGTTCTTTTTCATAAAATAAATCTCCAATACGAATTGCATAAAGCCGTGAAGCTTTATCCATGTAAACTGGACCTATACCCCTTTTAGTCGTCCCTAAGGCATTTTTCCCATCTTCTATTCCATCCAATTCCTTATGCCATGGGAGAATAATATGGGCAGAATCACTAATGATCAGGTTCTTCATCGAATAGCCTGCTTTTTCAACTTCATCAATTTCACGAAGCAGGGTTTCTGGATTTACAACTACACCATTACCAATTACTTTGAATTTTTCTGGAAAGAATACCCCAGAAGGAATAAGATGCAGACCGAATTTCTTGCCATCTGCCTTTATTGTATGGCCAGCATTATCTCCACCATTAAATCTTACAATATAATCGTAATCTTTTGCAAGCAAATCCACAATCTTTCCTTTAGCCTCATCGCCCCATTGCATTCCAATAATTACTGTGACAGTCATTTAGTAGCCTCTAAAATTCTTATATTCCAATAATCTCTTATAGATATTCTTTCTATAGCCAATTATAAGACTAATGTGTTGCTGAACTTTATGGAAAATGAAACCAAAGGACTTATCCAAATCAATATCGCAATCTTACTTTTGTCAATGGTTGGCTTATTCGCAAAATGGATCCAGCTTCCGGCAACAATAATTATTTTGGGAAGGGTATTTTTCGCATCCTTGGCACTCCTGATTATTCTAAAAATCTCCAAGCAAAATTTACAGTTAAAGTCAACGAAAGACCTAAGCTATCTGATAGTAATGGGAATCCTTTTCGGCATCCATATGGTAGCATTCTTTGAATCAGCCCAAATATCCACAATCGCAATTGCGATGATATCGATTTACACATTTCCGGTCATGATAACTTTTATTGAACCCATTGTATTCAAGGAAAAAATAAGCAAACTAAATATTGTCCTTGCATTAGTCGCACTTTTGGGAATTGTTCTGATAGTTCCAGACTTTAGCGGTGCAAATAACATTACAAAAGGAGTTTTATGGGGGCTTTTAGCTGCACTTAGTTTTTCAATAACTGCAGTCATGAACAGAAAATACTCCCAGACATATTCAAGTTCAGTTATAACTTTTTATGAATGTTTAGTATCAGGAATAATTCTGATGCCATTCCTCTTCATTGAACATTTCATAATACAGGTGAATGATTTGCTTCTCATGGTGATTCTGGGGTTAGTGTTTACGGCAATCGCATATTCTTTATATACAAAAGGCTTGAAATATGTCAAAGCCCAAAAAGCAGGATTAATTGGCACAATTGAGCCGGTTTATAGCATTATTTTTGCTGCAGCATTATTGGGCGAAATTCCGGAACTTAGGACATTAATAGGCGCGACAATAGTAGTAGGAACTGCAATCTTCACTCAGCTCAAAATAAGAAATAACTAGTATCGATTTTTATCTCGTAAGTAGGGCTAAATTTGGGCATACACATATAAATAAGTAAAAACATCTAAAAATAAAAATAGGTGATAAATTATGGATATGAATATGAAAGATATGAAAATGGGAGAGATGTGCGATGGTATGTGCGAAATGATGGATATGATGAAGAAAAAAATGAAAATGATGAAGGAAGGCATGTGCCCAAATTGTAAAAATGCAATGATGAAATAAATTGCGTGCAAAAATCTCTATTTTTGGTCTTATTAGTTGCTAATAGATAGAATAATTAAGACCAAGTTTTATTTTTTATTTATATGATTTAAGTGCATTGAATGAAATAAGGAGCAAGGTAATATCATGGATAAGGATAAAATAAAATTAAACAGGCTCACTCCGGAGGAAGAGCGAATAATTGTGCACAAAGGAACAGAGGTGCCATTTACCGGCGAGTATGAGAACTTTTCCAAGAGAGGCAGGTATGTTTGCAGAAGGTGCAATGCACCGCTCTACCGCTCAGATGATAAGTTCAATGCACATTGCGGCTGGCCCAGTTTTGATCAGGAGATAAAAGGCGCGGTCAAAAGGGTCCCGGATTCTGATGGGATGCGTATTGAAATCCAATGTGCCAGATGCGGTGCCCATTTGGGCCATGTTTTTGAAGGAGAACATATGACAGATAAGAATGTCCGCCATTGCGTTAACTCAATATCGCTAAAATTCGTGCCAACGGAGAAGGATTGAAATGTCAGGTAAAACCGAAACAATCGTTTTTGGCGGCGGGTGCTTTTGGTGCACAGAGGCAGTTTTCCGGTTGTTTAAAGGAATTACCAGGACAACTGTAGGCTATTCTGGTGGAAAAAGCCTTAATCCGACTTATGAACAAATCTGCAATGGTAATAGTGACCACATAGAAGTGATGGAACTTGAATTTGATCCAAGTAAAATAGCCCTCGAAAAACTACTAGACATATTCTTCACTATGCATGATCCTACTTCAATGGATCGGCAAGGCGCAGATGCAGGAATACAATATCGTTCGGTAATTTTCTATACTAGCGAGGATCAGAAAAAAAGTTGTGTTGATTTTATTAAGAAAATTCAAAAAGATTATGATAAACCAATAGTCACTGAAGTAAAAACACTAGACAAATTCTATACTGGTGAGGAATATCATCAAAATTATTATGAAAGAAATTCGAACCAACCGTATTGCTCAGTTGTAATCGGGCAGAAGATACAGAAAGTGAAGAAGAAATACGGGTTGAGCTAATTTTAGAATTATGACGCTGACGGTAGGATTTGAACCTACAATCCCAAGGGGACTGGTTTTCAAGACCAGCGCACTACCAGGTTATGCGACGTCAGCAATAACGAAATTCGTAGAATTTGAGAAAACTCAAGCGGATTCATTAAACAGGGTCGATTGAGCCTCATCTTGAGCATTCTGAGCAGGAGATTGTTGTACGAAATACTTCTTAAATTTCTCGGTTAGGGTTAATTTTGCCGATCTTCCTGCTTTTTGTGCCTTTACAAAACCAGATTCCAATAATTCATGAACATCCTGATAAACTTGAGTTCCGATTTTCTTGACTAAATCAGATTTCAGCATGCCATCATGCTTTGATAGATACGCTAAAGTCCGTAAAGCGCTCTTGCTTATTTCAACATCTTGCGCAAACTGCTTTACTTTTTCAGAATAAGGAGATTTTACGCGCATCTCGTATTTGCCATCAGACTCTGAAATATCAATGGCACTATTTTCATAATCTTTCTTTAGTTCGTTAACAACTGATTGAAGATAGCCCAAAGCACCTATTCCGGTTAAAGTTCGCAGTTCCTCAAGAGACATGGGCCTTGCGCTAATGAATAATGCTGCTTCGATGAGCTTTTTTTCTTCTTTCATATTGATCACTTATTTTGGAGTAAGATAACGAGTATAGTCAACAACATCAATGCTTTTCTTCTTTTGCTTTATGGCTTTTTTTATTTTGGTTATGCTATTTTTCACGCTTTGCGCAGAAGTATCAAGTTCAAGAGGCTTTTTCCGATAAACCGCTTCCACACGCTGGGTACAATAATCAAGAACTTCGGCCAGGATATTTTCTTCGAGTTTTTGTTTGCCATATTTTCTTTTTGCTAAACGCTTTTTGAGTGTTGCAGGGTTTGTCCGTAAAACAATAACCAAATCATTGGGAAGCTTGATTTCACAGGCTAAATGGCCTTCGACAAGGTAGTTATTTTTCTTCTTAAGAAATGCCAGCCTCTTAAATAGCAAGACCAGATCCACTTCATGTTTTTTGTCTGCTAACTTGTTTTTGTTAACTATTTTTTTTATGTCAACTAGTTCTAGGCCAAGTTCTGCTGCAAGGGCTTTTGCAATTGTTGATTTGCCAGTTCCCGGGCATCCAGTAAGTACAATGCGCATTAGCATCCCCAAGCTACAATTTATCAGATAAAATCTTGAAATATTCCTTGGCCGAATTAAGGGTTTCTTCTCCTTTTTCAGTAAGTTGGTAGTATTTACGCCGCTGCTCAAAGGCAGAACTTATCAGGCCTTCTCCCTCGAGCTTGTACAAAACTACGTAGACCATTATCTTATTTGGCTTGAAGAGGAACTCCTTTTCTATCGCATCATCAAGGGCATAGGCGTGGATTTTGCCATTTAACTTGACCAAGGAAAGTATGTAGAGCCATAGGTTTCCGGAGGTAAGCAGGTGCTTTAGGCGCTTGATCGGCTTGGTGGATAAGACTTCGAGACGGTTCATTAGATTAAGTAATCATTAACTCTTTTTAGATTTATCATCTTTTGGTTTAGCTGATTCTTTTGATGCTGATTTGCGTTGGGCTTCGATTTGGTCTCGGGTTTCTTCGAGTAGGGACCTGCCATCATCCTGTAATTTTATGCCTTCACTCATGAGCTTTTCGTATTGTTTGGCTAGGTAGTCCTTGGGAGCAGCATCACTCCATTCTTCACCATTTCGTTGAATTATTCCAATTGACTCAATGGAAATTGCTTCTTTCTTTTGGCCTTCAGCAATTTTATCTACAGCTGCTGCCATCTTCTTGTATTCTTGGGAAGCAGGAGTCAGAACACCATCTCTTTGTGCGGTATGGATAAAGCCCAGATCAGCATAAGTCTTTGTACTCACATAAAGGTTATCTGCTTGTTCACCATAATCCTTCAAATTACCTCTCCTAAGTGCATCTTCGGCACCAATAGTAAATTTGCTCATTGCAGTAAGGGCCTGAGATTCTCTTACGACTTGTTTTACTTCTTCAGGTAGATCGAACTTCTTAACGAGCTCTGAATGAGTGGCAACTGCTTCGTGGACATCTGCTTTTGTTAGTGCTTGAGACACAAAACCCGATTCGAAATGAGGAGTTGCTGTTTCTGGATCTAGAATTACTAATTTTTGTCGTGTTGCACTTACGAATTCGCTACTCATACCTTGTCTTGCCAATTCGCCAGTAAAGGTACTAATATCGGCTCCCGCACGATTAAAACCGCTTATAAGCAGCCTTACTTCATCTTCGGATAATTTTCCCGAAGGAACAGAAACCCTTTCTGTGGCACTGGTACTATCTCGCCCGGGTTCGGGAAATCGCTCATAAGTAACAAAAATTGGCTGGCTCACACCAGGAACAGTTACGTTGTATCCAGAGAGGCCAGGATCTGCACGATTGTTTCCACGATCGTAATTATCATCAGTTACTTTTTCGACCCGGTAAATATGGCCATCCGAACCAGGAACGAATTTCGAATCTTCTGCCTTCTCTAAAGCCTTACGTGTAGCCTCCACAGCTTTTTCTGGGTTGGATCCGCCTAAAATTCCGGGTTCTGAATCCACCCTTTGCCCAGTTAGCTGCTCTAATGCATCAAGGCTCCCTTCATGAACGAAGGCAGATTTGGCAGGCGCAGGAAGGCCCTTAGCTAATTTTTCGGCCTGTTCATTCTGGGTTAGTTTTACCTGCTCACCCAATAGAACCAGGGGCCTTAGAAGTTCGACCTCTTTTTTATGGTAAGACTCAACTACTCCAATTGCGCTTTCGGTAACCCAAACCGGAGGTTTGATAGAATTATCCTTATTGTCTGCACTAGTGTAACCAAGGATCTTTTCCTTTATTGGAACATAAACCTGTATTGTCTCGCCTTTTTTATCAAGGACCGGCTTGCCATTTGGATCAAGCAGATCATGGGCGGGTTCTTTTAATTGGGTTGTTATAACTGTTTTAGAGCCTTTTTCAGAGATAGTGTAGATGGCAAAAACTGCATCCTCTTTTTTGCATCCTTTTTGATCCTTGTTATTGTATTCTACTTTGATAGTTAAGTCATGAGTTACCTTTTTGCCATCTTCTTTTGTAGTAATTTGGATCTTTATTTTGTTTCCTGCTTCTGTTTTTGCTTTCTCTATTGCCGCAGCGCCATCGAGTAGGCTTCCGTTATATTTCTCAAGATAAGAGGAGAAAACAGTCTTGCCGTAATTAGGTGTGCCAATTGTTGCAATAGAATAAAACCCATTTACCAAACCACCAACTATGCTTGAAGAGAACATCGCCATGGCAAAACGGCCAAGGGTTGCAGCGAAAAAGTGAGCTTTGGTTTCACCAGCCATTTTTTCTCTGAAATAAGAACCACCACTGCTGCTGCTAGAAATTGGCGTCATCATGCCTCCAGGACCCCGCATCATTTGTACTCCGGGACTTTGAGTGGCAGGACCAGATTGTTTTGCAATAAGACCTTTTTTCTCGGCAACGCGGTCACCATGCGAAGACGCACGTCCCTTGACTCCTCCAAGAGCGCTAAACGCCTTGCCCCCAGCCCCGCCTAAAACGAATAAGCCGCCCCTTGCACTCGCTGAATCCTTTTCTTGTTTTGCAAGGGCACCGGCGCCTCCCTTGGCTACAGTTTTTACAGCGGTACCAATACTCTGTGCGGCTTGCGCAATTGAAGCGCCGCTAAGTCCAAAGCTCCTTCCCCTTGGCTGGTATTTTATGTGCTGGCCCACTCGCGTTGAACCGATGTTGAATCCTGCAAAAGGATTTCTGCCGGTGTAAAATAATGCACCGCCAAGCAGGGCAAACATAAGAAGTGCAGGAAGGCAAAATGCAGGGGTTTCCGGGAGCCCTTTTGGAGGGGCACAATAATCTATAGAATCCACCTGCGGAAGATATTTTTGGTCACTTAACTGGTTATCTGGAAGTATGTTTTTGAGATCCGGTGCAGGGGCAATATCTGCTGCAGACTTATAGTCAGGAATGCCTAGTGGGGGATGGATGCCTGAAAATTTAAGGCACTGCTTGAATTCTGCGCATTCAAGAGTGGGAGGAACGCAATAGGGACAATAAAGTACCTTGAAACTTACGCATGCATCTTTCCATTTTGAAAAGTCAAATGTCGCTTTCCCATCCTTATCAGTATAGGTCCTATAAACTTCATAAAGGCCAGTGGAATTGGATACCTCAATAACGAGGATGGTGTTATTTATGGGTTGGATAGGCGGAATTGCGCCAGTTAAATTCTGGTAAGTGGCAACTATCATAAGATTATAGTTTACATCGTCAATATAGCTGATTATTTTGGCCGTTGGTCTGCTTGCAAGCTCGTTGCAGGTGACACAACCAGGCTGCGCCGCGAAAGAGGTAAAAGATGTTAGTACTAAGAACAATACCAGCAGAAACGGTTTCCACGACATGAGTAGCATTTAATTTATATATTTATAAAGTTGCCTTGTTTGTGGAAAAGGGAGCCAAATCAAACTTTTATTCGGTCAGCCTAAAAAACGGAATATTTATACAGAAAGAAAGCGTAAATATATGTATGGAAAACAGCACCATAGAGATACATCATCTGGGGTCCAGGGTCAAGATAATCTGGTACCTTAGGGCAGTATTTTTTGCCCTTCCGGTTTTTTTCGTCATATTGCTCGTGGCGTTTTTTGGCAAGATAGATCTGGTGATGCTTCTGGCGCTCCTATTCCTCTGCCTCGCAATACCGTATATACCGGTAGAACTGGAATATCGGCATTTTACCTATGCCTTTAGGGAAAAGGACCTGATGATAAAAAAAGGGTTCCTTGAAAGAAAAGATTTCATGGTACCATATGAAAAAATACAGAACGTAACAGTAGAAAGGAGCTTAATCGACCGGTTTTTGGGAACAGGCACCTTACACATTGAAACCGCAGGGTCAGCGGCTACGGAAAGTGACGTTGTACTTCCGGGGGTATACGGGTTCCATGACCTGATAAACACGCTCGTTATGAAAAGCAAAAAAACGCAGGAAATACAGGAAGAAAAGCATGATCAATCACATGATGCGATGATAGAACTTTTGGGCAAAATTCATGAAGACCTCAAAACCATTAAAGGGCAGGAACCAATTAAACCAGTCATGAACGAAATGCTCGAGCATTCCAAGGGAAGGGAAGTAAGGCATGCGCAGGAACATGATATGATGATTGAAACGCTAAAGGATATACGGGCACAGCTGCGCGAGATACACAAGTCGCTTAATGAAGAGAAAAAGGCGAAGAAGAAAAAATAAAAAATTCGGCTGGATTATTTAATTAATTTTGTAAGTGCTGATAATAATCCGAATGCAAACCCGATGATCAGGGCAATTATCGCCATAATGATAATTAATATTATCCAGCATACGAGGATGACTAATGTCTTTTTTTGATCTGATTTATGGACATTGCGAATGAGCTTATAGAATAAGTAAAGGCTGTAAAAGAAAAGGAGGATACTTGGGATAAACATAATGCAGCCGACGCACGGTATGAGAGATAATAACTGAAGCAGGACCTGAATTGGCGAAAATGCAAGATAAATGATGCTCATAAGATAAAGCTGCTCAACAAAACGGCCGGTGCCACCAAGTGCTTTTGCAATAAAAAAGAAGATTGCGCCAACAACAAAAAAGCCAAAAAAGCCAACTGCTGCGCCTACAATTATTCCGGTAAAGTTAAGAACGCTGTTAAGTGCAACACCACCCAAACCAGTCTTTGTGATGGCACTTAAGGTTGCGGAGATCGCGGTGGAAAAAAAAGCTATGATTAGGGAGGTAACAGTCAGTAAAAGAATAGAAATCACAAGGTTGAGAATGGTAGAGCCCCAGTTGGCCTTTGGAATCTCTTCTGAAAAATAGCCATCTATTGAAGCAGGATTAAAAACCTTGAAAATCTTAAACAATTAACCATCTCCCGAAAGGAGATATTATTGGAAGAGTTTATAGTGTTTCCTTAACCCTCTTGAAAATATTCTTCACTACTTTTTTATCAAAGGCATCCGGGATTATTTTGTCCTTGCTTGGTTTTTTCACTGATTCTGCAATAGCCTTTGCCGCGGCAAGTTTCATTTGGATAGTGATCTTTTTCACGCGCAAATCAAGGAGGGCCCTAAGGAATCCGGGAAAACAGACAGAGTTGTTTATCTGGTTAGGATAATCGCTTCGGCCGGTTCCAAAAAGGTCAATTTGTAGCGCGTGTGCTTTCTCGAGCGAAATTTCAGATATTGGGTTTGATAATGCAAAAACTATATTTGGTTTTTTCATTGACCGTATCGTGCCATCCGGAACCGAGCCGGGTTTTGATGCTGCAACAATCACATCCGCACCAACAAATTGATCGATCGTACCGACAAAATTCGATTTGTTTAGTTTTGCCAAAACCAGTTTGTACTCGTTTGGCTCATTGAATTCATTTGCACGCGCCAGGCAGATTGCACCTTTGCTATCAAAAACAATCAGATCGGAAAAACCTGCCGCACTAAGGAGTTTTGCAATCGCAAAGCCCGCGCTTCCTGCACCAACAATACCGATTTTTACATTCTCAAAGTTATTCTTCCCTTTGCCAGTTACTTTTAGCGCATTGTATAGTGCGGCTAAAGTCACCATCGCCGTACCATGCTGATCGTCATGGAAAACAGGAATATTTAATTCATCAGTGAGCCTCCGTTCGATCTCGAAAACTTTTGGGGTTTGGATATCTTCCAGATTTATTGCACCAAAAACAGGGGCGATCGCTTTGACAATCATTATGATTTCATTTGGGTCTTTTGTATCGAGGCAAATTGGGAATGCATCAATCCCTGCAAACTGCCGCATGATCAATGCTTTCCCTTCCATAACAGGAAGGGCTGCTTCTGGGCCAATATCGCCCAAACCCAAAACCCTAGTACCATCCGTAACAATCGCAACCGTATTTCCTTTGATCGTGTAATCGTAAACAAGCTTGTTATCTTTTGCAATTTCAAGGCAGGGCTTTGCAACACCCGGGGTATACAACAGGGACAAGTCGTTCTGTGTTTTGAGTTTGACTTTTCCGCTAATGCTAATCTTGCCACGGAGTTTTTTGTGTAAACCTATTGATTCTTCATCTAATGACATAATTCACCTTATCTTTTTCTATACCCGAAAATTTTATTATAGGTTGGATGGTCTATTAAATCTAAAACAATACATAAAACTTCTGCCTTATCGCCTCGCATAGTATAAATAAGTCTCCAATAATTGAAAAGGTTCAGTTTCCATAGATTGTTTATATCATTTTGAATAAGATATTTTGAGGGAAATAATTTTCTTGAAATCTGTATGCCTGAATCAGGAACGTATTTCAGTCGGTCAATTTTTTCATCTATTGACTTTATTAGTTTTTGATTTTCAGAATTTTCAATTAAGTTAGTTTTTTCTTCTTTTACCGCTTGTATGAGCTTTTGATACTCTTGCTCTGCTTCCTGAGCAAAGATAACCCTTATGATGCGGCTAATGCTCAACACCTTTTCTTACGATCTCTCCCAGTTTTTTGCTAGGGTTATATATCCAAACAATACCTTTTTCTCCGATATAGATTTTTCCGCTATCGTCAAGATAATGAAGAATAAGGTTGAGCGTTTGGTGCATTATTTTACCTCCTAATGCTCTTTTGATCCCTTCCCTAGAAATTGCTTTTTGTGAGTTCATTAAAACTTCTTCAACCTGAAGGACAGTTTTAAGGGTAGGGTAATGAAGGACTTCCTGCTCAAGCAATTGCGTTGCATATGTTTTATGTGCATAAACCATGTATAGACTTATATATAGATAAGTTTATAATAACGGTACTAAAAAAAGAGGTTAATCATTCACCATTCGTCTCTTGATTTTTTTAGCTGCTCTAGTATTTTGGGAAAACTCTTGCCCTCGGAAAAGTTATCCATTGCAGTCATCTGATCCTTTGGTTTTACGATTTCCATGCCATACTATATTCCTTACAATTATTAATTTATGTAAGAAAAAAATCACTTCGCCTACGATATAAATATTATACACAGTTGTGTAAAAAAGTTACACACTACCAAGTTTTCAACAGCGCATCAAATATTTTAGCCCCAGTTCTAAGCTGCTCCAAAGTTATGTATTCGTTTGGTTTATGCGCCTGATCTAATTGCGCAGGCCCAAACTAGGTTTCTTCAAGAACCCTTCTTAGTCTATTCATAAATGCTTGGGCAGTTTGAGAAAGTCGCCTATTAGTACTTACAAAATCAAGAAAACCGGCTTCTGATCCCATTGCAACAAATTTTGCAGATATGTCCAGAACTTCATCTTGGGCAGAGGTCCATCCCATGGCATATATCTGATAATAAAGTTCCCGGAATAGAGTCCTTATTAGATCTGATTCATCTATGCGCATTTGTGGAGTTTGGGTTAATTTTAATTCTAATAAAAGCCTAAAATCTAGATCAGAACCCTGTGATTGACTAACATCAAAACCTCTTGCTTGAAGTTCTTGAACAAGCAATATATGCCCCAGCCCCACTCGGCCTAAAATGTTTACTGGATTGATTTCCCACCACCGTCTTTTGACTAAATCGGGCAGATCTGTTAGCATTCTTTCAAAGCCATCAGCCATCCGCACATTTCTTTTTACAACTTGCAATTGAACAAAAGGTCGCAAACCTTCCTCTAAGAGAAGAAGAGCTTGAGAAGTATTACCTCTTGCAAGATGGCCAAGTATTGTTTCTAGATTATTGTCAAAATTTGTTGTGACTGCTTCCATTTGGGTAAGTTCTGCTTGACTATAACTTTCAGCAATATAGAAAGATAGGCCTCTTTCCTCAATGATGGCTCTTGCTACAGCGGTCTTATAGGGAGTGTCTATTGTATCTGCAAGTCTATGAATTCGGTCCAATTCAGCAGTGTCCATTACTCTTGCTTTTTCAAAAGCCCGGTTAAACTCTTGGATACGATTTTTTCTTGTACCAGAAAAGCCAGTACTTGATTCTTGAACAAAAACATGAGGCCCAAAATCTCTGATATTGGTAATAACAGAACCAGCGTCGCTGGCGCTGGCATGTCGTCCGAGACTAATAAGTACCCGTACATTTTGTTTTTGTATTTTCGCCATAGAAATAGTTAATATAACACAATATTTTTAAAGTGCAGGAACGAAATAAATTGGGAAAAATTAGCCTTAAACTTACCCCAAAAACTTCCTCATCCAGGCTGCCCGCTTTATATCCTCGGGCAGATGGACGTGCTTTGCAGAAATAAGATGCGAATAAATATGCGTTGTTATTTCCGCATATTCTTCATCAGCCTCATAATCAATCCAGCCAAGGACCTTATTCACCCCATCCTTAACCGCTTTGGGCATTTTTGAGAGATTTGATTCGTTCACATATTTAGCAGATTGGGCCAGATCTTCATCAAGTTTGTTGTAGAGCCCGTGCAGTTCATCGAATTCTTTTTCAGTTAGTGCTCCTAAACCCAAAAGTTCTGGTGGAATACCAATTGAATAAAAACCAGCGCAAAACTTTATTGCTCGGGGCAATTTGATCCCCTGCATCGAACGAGAATAACCAAATAGGCCCACATGGAGCTTCCTTGCCCGCCGGTTCGGTATAAATGGCGAAAGCGAATTTATCATATCCGCAACTTCCTTCAGTTGGTTCTGGTAAAGTGCCTTGATTTTTTTGACAAATTCAAGTGCGCGCGGCTCGTCAATTGGAAGTGCTTCGCGCTTTGGCATATGGTTCAGCATATCAACAGCATTTACAACGTCCCTAAAGGGGTGGTCATACTTGAATGATGATTGGGCAGTAAAAGTCTGCACGCTGGGATATTCTTCAGTGCAGTTAGTCACGTTATTTGGGGTAAAATTGCCCCTAAATGGGGCACCACCAACACCTAGGATCGGATAAATTGGCACGCTGGTTTTCTCTTCGAGCGCATCGAGCCTTGCGAGCGCAATTTTTGCAATTAGTACCGCGCTAACCGAGCCATAATTAAGCGCCGGATCCGATCGGGCAAGGAAAACCCTTTGATAATCGAGTTTTTTCCCCTTCAAATATTTTGCGACAATCTCATCGCACTTTGAAATCGAATCCAGATCTTCAAAAAGCGGGATAACATTAATTTCTGCTGGTGAAAAGTCACCGACCCACTGCTTAACTGAAATGCCCTCGGCGCCCAGCTTGATGTTTTTCTGTCCGACAATAACCTTTTCATAATAACTCCTTACGCGCTCGATTTCCAGATGGCTCGTTGTCATGGGAAGAATTACTTCGAATATTGGCGCAGCAGAGCATCCGGCAGCCTTTGCGACATCAAAAGCGCGTGGAATCGAATTGAGGGTTTCGAGTAATATTTTTCCCTGCTCTTTTTCTACTGAGGGATTCGGAACCCGGTAAGTTAGGCGAAAATCCTTTCCAAGGAGGTTTTTGGTGAAAAAATCAGTGTACCTTGAGAGAAGCTTCTCCACAACCTGATTGTCAGCTTCCTTTCCTTCGCTGTCCCACATCTGCTCAGTGCAGCCAAGCTGGGAAAAAACAAAGAATGCTTCCTTTACTTCTGCCTCTCCTGCAAGTACATCAGAATCAGAAAAAAACGGTATGGCAACGTTATCCGGGTGCTGCGTGCTCATGCATCTTGGAATATCCGTCATAGTATCATTATCCAGTATATACAGTATAAACCGATAAAGTATAAACAGATAACAAGAAGCTACGTGTCATTTAAATATTTTGCCTTTTAGAGAATCTTGATTTGACCATGTTAAGTAATCTTAAACGAGCGTTTACTGCATATACGAGGACAGTAGTTAGTTTTACTTCGGCATCTTTTATGGGAGTGCTAATGTACGGCCTCTGTGTATTGGCGGGCGTGGGCATATTCCTGCTATATTTTATGGCGATATCCGGGTTCAATAAATACGCACCCGAAGACCCAATAACCATCGGCGTAGTAATCATAATAGTGTTCTTGCTAAAATTATTAACAAGTGGCTTTAACGCAGCCCTTGCACAGGCCTATTCAGATGGTTTTGACGGCAGAAATACAAAAATAAGCGATTTTTACTCCAAAGCACTGCGCTCAGCCCCATCTGCTTTTGGAATAATGATCATCAGAGACATTATCTGGTTAATGTTTTTAGCTCCGGTAATTGCACTGTATGTTTTTGCCCTAAAGGGAGTGCAATACATAGAAATTATCATCGCCATATACGGGATATTTATTACCTGGCTAATCCACATGCTCTTTACTCCGGCATTACTTACATCGGCACTGACAAATTCCGGAATATTCGCTTCACTAAAGCAGGGTTTTCGGATACTGCGGTCCAAGCACATTTATTTTGCAGGCGCATACATTCTTTTTGCAGTTTCTTGGTTGTTAAATTTGATCCCAATTATCCAAATAGGAAGTATTTTTGTTCTATTCCCTATAACATATGCTACACTAATTACCTTCATTGGTAGAGACTAAATAGAGGTTAATTGGGATTGTTGGGGTGTATGCATATGTTTAGAGTTTATGAATGCCCATTGAACAAACGAGTGGATGTAGAAAAGATACTTGAATCTGATCCTTATTCTGATGATAGCTTTGCCCGCACAGGATATAAGGTAAAAGATGGCGGGGTCTTAGGCGAAGATAAGGCAAAACTCTACATTTACATAAAAGCTGCCGATGAATTTTTGAAAAAAGCGGATATAAGGCTCAAAGGCATTGCTGAACCTGCTCCAGAAGAAGTTCAGAAACGCGTACGTGAGCAAATCGTCAAAGAAGAAGAGCAGGCGGAGTCTGGCTTTGGCGCGATATTTGGCGAATAAACAAATACCTTCCAGCGCTACAGGATAATGCCCAAAGTGCATGTTTATAATTTTCCTTGCATTTGACTTAACATGGAAGAGGAAAAAACCGAAACTTCAGGATCAGACGGAGAACCTGGCAAAGACAAAAAAACAATCGCCTCACGCGGAGTGCCTTCTTCAGAATCCATTTATCTTCCCCGGCATGATTCACCGGAATTGCGGAGTTTTCAGGATAAAACAGAAGCTATTACGAGAAATCTTTGGGATGACAGTGAATTAACAAATTTTATTTTTTCCAAAAAATACCAGCCAAAATATTTTGAGATTGCCTTGGGATTTGTTAAAATGCTGATAGAGAAGACTGAGATTGGCGGGGACGAAATCGCTTCATTTGTCAAGACAAATAGCATATCAAAAGCAACCTTTTACAACCGCGTTTTGCCCCGGCTAAAAAGGGTTGGGATGATTAAAGTCGAACGGGATACTATTGTTGCGGTAGAAAGCAAAAGGAAGTTCCGGCCCATGCGTATTTCCTTAAGCAAGACATTTGGAAATTACTTTATGAAAATAGGGGATTCCTGGCTTGCAATTGTTGATGAAGCAAGGAGCAGAAGGGAGAAAAAGGATCAGCAGAAATTATGAAAAATTAGGTAGTAATAAAAATTGACAGACGCATATTATTCTATACAAAAGGTGAAAAAATGAATGAATATACTAATGCCAACATAGATAAAATTTACCAAAAATTAGACTATTTACAGAAAAAAGTTGAAGAAATAGAAAACATATTGCTGTTGCCTGAAGAAAAGCTTTCTGAAAAAGAAGTTAGGGAGTTTATTGCCGCCCGATCAGAGATAGTTAAAAGTGGGGGAACTACAATAGAGCAGCTTGAGAGAAAAAGAAGGGCGCATTAACTTGAAAGTTATACTTGCCAAAAAACCTGAAAAGTTTATGCTGGAATTGGATGAGAAAAGGTATAATGCAATCCTTGAGGTCCTTCGGCATCTTGAAATAAATCCAGTTCCCTATAAGGATTATGATCTTATAAAAATTAGTGGCACAAGAAATGGCTATCGCATACGAAAAGGAAAGATCCGTATTTTGTATTCCATTGAAAAAGAGCTTGAATCGATTTTTGTTGAAAAAATAGAATGGCGAGATGAAACGACATATAAGTGAAATAGAAATCTAGAGCAGCCGGGAGAAAAAGGACCAGCAGAAATTGTAATTTCATTTAATTACTTATGTTTTGGACAGGAAACGGTAATTATTGCCGTACCGGGAGTTTTTCCTTTTTGTGCACTGACTTCGAATGTTTCATTGTAAAATTCTTCTATGAAGGTTTTGGTCTCACCAAAATTAACCCTCCAAATTTTAGATTTAACAGGGGGAGCTGGATTAAGCTGTTCTGTTTCGAATAATTCAACCCCTTTATCATCTACTTTATGAACACGAAGAGTGCTATCAAAGAAATTCTGACTATAATCAAAAGAAAAAATCCAGCCTTTTCTTACTGTATTTGTTGCTTTTTTATATTTTACTTTTGCAGTTGGAGGGGGTTTTGGTTTTTCATCTGTTCTTTCCAAAGCCTTTTTGAAATCTGGACAAGGTTCCGGAACGACTATTTCAATCGTTGCGTTAAGGGTACTTGTTTTCCTCAGGATTAACTTTGCACCCATGCCAAAATCTGGGATAGGTTGTGGTTTGCCAAAGGGGATTTTCATTGTGGAAAGCAGGGTCTGATCATAGGAAGTTCCGGATAGTTTTTGTACTTCGATACCGTCCCAATCAATTTTTGTTAGTTTTAATGTGATATAATATGAGGGGGTGCCTCCATTGAGTTGTTTTGTTAAAAATTCCTCATTTAATCTGACTGTTTTTGTCTCTTTTTTATCATAAGAAATTTTACAAATAGCACTCTTGTGGAGTTTTGGTCTTGGTGATTTTGCAAAAGAAGGTGAACCTAAAACTAGGAACGTGCCAAGGAGGGCATGACGAAGACGCATTCAACCGCCTACTTCCTTCCCTTCTTATTCAGCTTAGTTGGCTTCTTTTTAGCTACAGACCGCACTGGTTTGACCGATCGGACCGGTTTTGCTGGCCTGGCTGATTTGCTTGATTTAGTTGGTTTAATGGGTTTTCTTCGAACCACCGCAGACGAACGGGTACGGATTGACCTTACGGGCTTTCGGGTTTGGATTGGACGGACAACTTCCTCAGTTGCCTTTTCAGCTTCTGCAATAAGCCTGGAGCGCTCATCTTCCTTTTCCTGGACCATTGATCTTATTTTTGAGGTTCGCTCGCTAACCGCATCCCTCATTGAATCGAAATCCTTCCATCCGGTGCTTTCAGCCTTAAGTTTCTTTATCATTTCCTGGCTGTCCCGGACAAGTTCAGAAATTCTGGTTTTGGCACTTGCGATACGCTCGTCAATGGATTTTTCGCTTTCAATTGCGGACTCAAGCTCGTTATTGTAAGTTTCGGTAAGGCTTTCAAGCTCGTTAAGGTATTTTTTCATATATGCTGATTCTGAAGCTTCCTTTAGTTCTTCCAGATCATCTTCGCTTCTTGAAACATAGCTTATTACCTCTTCCATCTTAGCCTCATAATCTGCCAAATATTCCCTTACCCATTGCTCGACACTGGAAATGGATTTTACTTCCTCTTCAAGGGACTTTAGCTCGGATTGGTGGGTGGAAATAGTTTCGGAAATCTCCTGCGAAAGGTCATTTATCCCGTATTTCATTGCCTTTGCCTCATCGAGCCCGCCTTTAAGGGAGTCCATAGTCTGGCCAAGGTCATGAATCTGGAGATTAACCTTTTCGATTTCGGAATCAATTTGCTCCATGCGGTCATTAATATTTGATTTGAGTGCTTCGAGCTGCTCGAACTTCTCGTTTTCAGCAGCAACTTCTTCCTTGAGCCTTTTTGCCCGCTCGGTTAAGTCGGCCTTTGATGCACGGATAGTTGCGCTAAACTCGGTGGCACTGTCCTTAACTGCCTTAATGGTATCCTTGCCTTCGGTTTTTATCCGATCAAGCTGGGAATGCAATTTTTCAACTTCCTCGACTTTATCCGGAAGTTCGAGCAGGTGCTCTTTTAATTCAGAGATCTTTGCCTGTTTTTGGATTATCGCATCGGTAACGGCAACAAGATCGGCACTTAGTTTTCCCTCAACGTAGGAAAGTTTTTTCTGATAAAGCGCTTCCTTGTCTTTTTTAAGCGATTCAATTTCGGTTTTTTCCTTGTTAATTTCATCCATATAAGCGCCTACAAGGTCCCTTGCGGCAGTTTTTGAGGTTGAAGAAATGGATTCATTTGCAACGATCCTCTTCGGGATGCTCCTTACAAGTTCCCTGGCCCTCTCGGACATCCTGCTTTGGGAAGATTCGGATGCAGATTGTTCTTGGGGTTCTTCTTGAGAGTGTTCTGGGACATCCAACATATATTCGGATGAAGGCTCTTCAGTTACTGGAGCAACGTGTTCTTTGTCATCTTCGCCCTCATCTCCGGAATCGTCATCTGGTTCTTCTAAATTAATAAGTATCCGGGATTTTATTTCCCGTTCATTTTTATCAGTATTTTTATCATGAGTTTTATCAGTAGTTTTAGCAGGATTTTTATCCGCCTTGCCTGATTTTTTATTCGATCCGGTGTTTTTCAAGGAAACATACTTGCTAAGGAGTTCTTCTGGCTCAGGCTCGGGTTCAGGTGCTGGCTCTGCTGGCTTAGTAGATAGGGCCTCTGGTTCGCTTTGGTAGGTAGTTTGATAGTCTGAACTATCAGAATAATGAGTGTCAGTTGGTTGTGTGTATGAATGGATAGGGGAATGAGAAAAATGGGTTTGCCTATTTTCCGATTCCCTGGGCTTATTCTCTGATTTTAAGCCTCGCCAATGGATAAGGGTATTACCAAGATTATATTCTACAGCAATGTACCTTTCATCCTCAAGGACAGAAATCCATTTGTCCAGGGTTTTTTTATCGATATTACAAACTTCCCTAAGGTCAGATAATGAAATCATCTGCTTCTCTGCGATAGTACGGATGAGTCTATCCACATCGGTACTGATAAGCGGATCATCTACGGTTATTTTGTCGTTAGCCATCATATTCCCTCCATAGTATATATGTAGGAAAAGGTTTATAAACGATTACCACAAATCAACATAAAGGACAAATTTCGGGATTTTGGCAAAAAAGGTGAAAACAGGCTGAATCAGCCTCTAAATCCACTTGATCTATTGTACGGCAATCCTGTATTTACCTGATAGTTTTCGTACCGCGCGGTCAAAGGCCTTCTTTACATGCGCAATATTTGCCTTATACGTGTGAACAGTAAATAATGGAGTTCCGACCTGCAATCTTGCTGCACGGTCAGTTGGCCTTCCAAATGCCCTTCGCATGCCTTTCTGAAGACGGTCTGCACCGGCCCCTGCAATCATCTTGTTTTCCCTAATAACATGGTGAGGATAAACCCGGACCACAAAATAGTATGAACCAGGTGCGGCTTCTTCTAAATATTTGTTGGAACTTTGGCGGGCACTCTCGATTGCATTATCCCGAAGGATTACTGCTTCGAGGCTGGTTAGACTAAGCACGCTATCATAATCGGGCTTCTCAGTACCCATCCTAAATTGATGAAGATCAGCATGAGGCATTGCCTTTATGAACGATTTCTTTGGCTTTGATCGCGAGAACCTTGTCCATGCGACTTTATCGGCATCCCTAATTGCTCTTCCAGGTCTAATTCCCATAAAAAAATCACCATTTGTTTAT
>JACRGB010000037.1 GCA_016212505.1 Microcaldota archaeon | reverse complement strand
GTCTTCTCTTGGAAGACCCGGCGCCGCTTTGCGGCGCTGCCGCTATTGGCTTAGTTTTTGAAGCTAAAGAAAAAGAATTTATGCCGATTCAACTGCTCGGCTTAAGCCGGCAGTATTCTCGGCCTTTTTTCAATAAAAAAAATTACGGAGTATGTAGGCATCGAACATATGCCGTAACTGTTGATACAAAAGCGTTCTCATTTTGAGCTTCAACTTCCCATAGTGAAGGGTTCGGAAAGCTCGGCGTACCAGGGGCAATTGCAGTTATTGGAGGGAAACTTTTTATGACACGCACATTCATACCTGCACTGAAACCGCCGCCCAAGGCAATATCGCTTGCATTACAACTTACTCTTACGCGGCTAAACCCGCCAGCCGGCACGTCAAACGATGTGCGATTGTAGTAAAAATTTCCAGGAGACCAGGAAACGCCTGGTGGCCCTTGTGGACCAGTCTCACCCTGCGGACCTTGAGGACCAGTAGGACCTGGAGGACCAGGTATTAGTTCAATATAGGCAATCTGTTCACGCAAATTTTCAATTGCTGCCCAGACACTATCCCATGGACTCCCTTTACCTGCTCCAGGGGTAGCAAAAGCCACTCCAATCATAGAAACCAAGAAGAAAATTCCCAATCCAAGTATTAGTTTTTTCATATTTTTACCTCCCGTTTATTTTTATTCTTATTAGTAAAATCTGATACTGAGGGGGTATCATTTAGAATTTATAAAGATATCCCAAAGTTAGATCGGATTTTCTGAGTTTAAAAATTGAATATGTTTATAAATGGTTATTTGTAATAAAAATATTAGATGTGATTTTTTATGAGCCTTAGCTTTACCCAATTCGCAGAACAAACATTTCTGAAAGTAAATGCAGAAGCAACTGCAGAAGGCGGACAAAGATACCAAGTAGAAGTTTTATACGCTGCACAAACAATTAATTTTGCTGTAGACCAGATTCTAACTTTTGTATTGAAAATCCCTGTTGAATCAGTAAAAGGAACTAAAATCAGCGTATCATCGGAGATTGTTCCTGCCCCTGCGGAATTTTTAGTCAGAGTTACAAAAAGTACAGCTGAAACAGAAGGACAAGCACAGACAACTTCGGAGTTTCTTATAGTTAAGGACCAAGTCGATGCATCTGGCAGGGCGCCGTATAAGGCAGTTTCTAGAGAGAAATTTGACCCAGTTATTTTCATGATTCCTCCATCAGCACAATTAACTGATCAGCAAAGGGAAGTTTTGGCTCAGTTAAGTGCTTATTCAAGAATCGATGCGACCAGATTAGTGGCCACAACTTTTGCAGCTCCTAGGGAGATTACTCTTCCGCCTCCAAGTGCAAAACCACAATCCCGAGCTCCGGTACATGCAAGATAAAGTGCATTACGTTAAACATCGCGCTAAAAGTTTTATCGTTCTTGTTTTTATTGCTATTAAACGATGTGGCTAAATGGTCTATTCGAATTTCCTTTCACCAATCGACAATTATTCTAATCTTCCATTTCGCTTACTCTGCCAAAAATATGGCGCAGTTGCAACCTGCGTTCCCTTAGTTAATTCAACCGCAATCGCAAATAAAGAGGAAAAAACGAAAATAGTTGACGCGCATCCTGATGAGAAGAATATAGGTGTCCAGTTAGTTGGTCAGGACCCAAAAGACATGGGACTTGCTGCCAAGCGGATTGTGGATGCATTTCCATTTATTTCGTGGCTAAACCTCAATTGCGGCTGCCCATCAGCAAGGACTATGAACAGTGGTGGAGGAAGCGCACTGCTCCACCACCCGGATAAGATCGTTAATTCAATTAAGGAAATGAAAAATTTTGCAAAAATTTTTCAGCAGCGGAAATTCGATAGAATTTACGATACAATAAAAAAATCCATCGAGAAAATAAGCGATAATGAAATTCCAATTAGCGTAAAAATCCGGATTAAAAACAATTTTACAGATACTCTCGCAATTTGCAAGCAGCTCGAGCAAGCAGGAGTTTCGTTTATTATTATTCACGGACGAACTGCAGGAGCAGGATATTCCGGATCTGCTGATTGGGAACTGATAAAGGCTATAAAATCCGAAAGTAACGTGCCAATTGTTGGCAATGGAGACATAACCACTGCGAGCGAAGGTGAAAAGTTAGTTAAAGAAGGGTTTTGTGATTCTTTTATGGTTGCACGCTCTGCAATGAGTAACCCGAAGATGTTTTCTAACTTAAAACCAAAAACAATTGAAGAGAAAATGGAATTGCTTCTTGAATATCTTGAGCTTCACAGAAATTATGCCGGCGAGCCGGAGTTAAAGGATGTAAAATTAAAGGCAATAAATTTTGTTTCCGGATCTCCCAGTGCAGCATCAATAAGGAACAGCATTGCAAGGGTAAAGACAGTAGAGGAAATAATGGAGATAAAATTGAGATAAAAGAAAAAGTGAAAAGTCAAAACACGCATCTAAGCTTTTTTTAGTAACAGTCAATTTGCAGGTTAATCTGGTTGAGAAATCTCGGGAAGTATGCCTTCAAGTTCTCTTTTAACTGCAGCGGCAGTTGCTGGCCGGTCGTTAGGGTTTTTTGCAAGCAATCCTGAAACTAACTTAACTAAAGCGTCCGGAAGTAAAGGATTGTACACAGAGGCAAACGCAGGAGGTTCGTGAAGGTGCATGGATACAAGTTGGAGGTTTGCAGCATTTTCTTCAGAAGCAGTCGGTATAAATGGCAATCTTCCGGTTATTTGCTCGTATAACATAACTCCAAAAGAATACAAATCTGAAAGTCTGCTTCCTGGCTCACAATTAGCACGTTCAGGTGCAAGATAAGCAGGCGTACCTTCTATAGTAGCTGGAACTTCCCTATCCTGTGCAAATCTCGAAACCCCAAAATCTAAAATCTTTGGATGCCCTCCGGGTCCATGAAGGAATACGTTTGAAGGTTTTAGGTCATGGTGTAAAACTCCCAGCGCATGGATAAGCTCAAGAGCATCTAGTGTTTCTATTCCCAATGCCACAGTTTCCCGCGTAGAAAGATGTGGCAAATGATACGTAAGGTCTGAACCATCAAGAAGTTCAAGTACCGAAAACAAGTGGCCATTTAGTTCGATAAGGCCATATGATTGTGGGATGGGGCGTGGATTTGAATCAGTACCAGGATATAACCGTGCTAATTCTCGATTAAGATGATCTAAGATCTTAGCTTCCCTTACAAAACCTTGGACAGCGAACTGATTTCCCCTTAATTCGGGTTTAAGATGTTTAACTGCCAGTTTTCTGTTGCTACATAAAACCCTAGCAGGGTATACAACTGACAATCCACCTGCACCTATTGGATGCCTAATATCAACAATTAACGGAGCGTCCATAGTAGGCTTAAATATGAATCTAGGTGGTGGACCGGATGGCCTGGGAGATACTGAATCGCCTGATGCTATTGTTTTAGCTAGGCTCGTATGAAGTCTGCTGGGGGATTGCATATTACTTATTTACGCTGAGGTTATATTTAAACCCATGCTTTTACAGTAAATATAACGTAATAACAGAAAAAGAAAGGCAAATGCATTATTTTAGATATTTGAATTGCTAAAATTAGTGAAAATAACATAAAAATAGCTAAAAATTGGTTAAATATCCAATTTGAGTAAATTAGGCCGCAGAGAAATTTAAACTTTATAAAAGGTTGTTTTTATATGCTAATTGTGAACAAAATGAATAATCGAAGGGTAAATGCTGCTTTTGGAGTGATTCTTGCAGCTGTTTCTGCGGCAGGGGCTTTTTCAGCAGGCCACACCATGCTTGAGCGCCATTTCAGAAAAACACAAGCAGCTGGATATGCGCTTGCTGTTGAAGATATTAATCGTCGGGGCTGCAGAAAAATAGAAGAAGTTTCTGGAACGAACATGTTGCCAAATAGCAAACCAAAAGCACTTTTTGATTCAAGAAGAATAATCAAAGTGCCGACGATTCTGGTAAAAGTAAGCGATAAACCATGTGAAGGCGGAGCAGAAGAAATAGACCAAATTAAAGTCAAGAACCTACGCGATCGGGCGAATTATTTTGCGAGAGAGCAGGATACAGAAACTCCTGCAGCGGCAACCTTTGAATTTTTTGCTGCACTTGCTGCTTTTTTTTCATTTAAATCTTTTAGAGATTCAAGAAAAAATGAATAATTTTTAAACTCTGTTTTAGTCATTAAAATGATTAATAAGTTATAACTTTCAATTCGGAGATTTTATCAAAATGTTTTTCGTTTTTGGTTACATTTCTAACGATATTTTCTATAAAGCCTTCTCAAGGATAAAATTTTAGTTTTAGAGATAAAAAACTCCACATCTTTTCTTAGTCGATCTTTGGTAGCTACAGGGCCAAGCTCATCGTCAATTTTTATTTCATTTAGAAAATTCTTTTTTCCTTTGTGAACTACTATGAGGTTTATGCTCAAAGAAGAAAGCATTTTTGACAATATTTTTGAGCGGTAGGAGGTTTTTTTCTCAAGTGAAACTACTCTGCCTAAAACATCAATTGTTTTTGATTCTTTTACGCAAACTAATTCCAGGATTTTTGTTGCACTCCATTCACTCCCATAATATCTTGCAGCAGTGCTGAGTGCCCAGTACCAGTTTTTCCTGCCATATACAAAATTAAAAAGATTGGAAAAAAATTCCATTGGCCGATCGATAAATTGACCTTTTCTCTCTCGTAATGATGGAATATAGTAAGTGCCTCTGAAAAAGGTCGGAATTATATAAAGCGAAGAGAGGGCCTTAGGCAGGCTGATTTTCCTTGATAATTCCGAGGAACTTACAAAACTTCCTTGCTTGAATTTTTTAACAAAATCCGGATAGCCACTCAACTAACCACCTCTTGAATTTTTCGAAATCTGGATATGGAAGGGAATCGATCTGCTCTTTGCTTTGAAAAAGGGCAAGATCTTCTTTTCTAGTTTTACTTATCTCTTTTATGCGCTCTTCTAAAGAGTTTTCTATGATGCTACAATCCCTGTCTGGAAAAGGCAATTTCGTGTTTTTTTGAATGATAAAAACGTCAACCAAATCCCTTGGATCGTAAATCGTTCTGCATAGAAGAGCAGCCATTTTCATTTTGGCATAAGTTCCGATATCAAACACTGGAACTTTGATATCGCTCATTTTTACTCTCTCAATTTTTTGAAAAGGAGTGCCATCATAAAAAATTTCAATTTTGATATTAGGCCCAACATAAGCAGAATTCCCATCTATTTTCTTAATATCAAACCCTTTTTTGCTTAATTTATCAGATAGTTGAATGATCAATTCTTCTTCACTCTTGCCGTTAGGATTATCTATTCCTTTGGAATTCGGATTGTAAAGATCAATATCCTCAGATGCCCGGTATTCTTCAAAAAGGATAAGACTGAGCGCTGTTCCGCCTACAAATACCAAGCCGAGTTTGTCTGCTTCTTCAATAATGTATGGCCAGTTTCTTTTTATCCAGGACCATTTTTCAAATATATTCATACAGACCTATAAGATTAAAAGATTTTTAATCCTATCGGTTTGTATATCAGGCAGCGTCTTCGATTGCTGCGACTAACAAAAAACCGCAGTTTTCGCCGAAACCTTTATAAATAAGTTCATAGTACATAATAGAACCTATTTAGTCTACGAGTACTCATCTCTCGATGGGTGCAATGATGTATCTACTTAGAGTATCCTATGTCTCTCTCCATTTGGAGAGAAATTCATGCGTGTGAAGTGATAGCAGGAAAGTAGATTCAGAAAATTAGAGTCTAATAATTCTGGAGATGTTGAGATCTGTTAAGGATCTTGACAAGTGTGAAATTCGCAAGAATTTCACACAATGACGAATTTGAAGAAATTCGTCTGTGATAAAAATAATAAACCATATGCTGTAATACACGCCACTTAGTGGATGGCTTGGCTTATGCCCGCACGGACACGCGGCAAGCGGCGAAACGCCCTGGGTAGACGCACGCAGTCTTTGATCCAGGGGTCTGTCTGAACACAGTAATGTGTAGCAACCCCCCGAAATGAAGCATCTTAGTAGGGGGTGGAAAAGAAAACAATTGTGATCCGGTTAGTAACAGCGAGTGAAAGCCGGTTAGATCTAGCTGAATTCCATTTGGGTAACCAGGTGGTAGATGTGGCGGGGAGTATCCTTTGTGTGAACTGAAGTCCGCTGGAATACGACACCATAGCGAGTAACAGTCTCGTAAGTGAAGCACGAGGGAACGATCCAAGAAGAGTAGTGTCCTCTGGATAGGGGGCATGAACATGGGGCTATCGAGCCCTAAATCTAAATATGAGGCATAAGACCGATAGCGAATCAGTAGCGCGAGCGAATGCTGAAAAGCACTCAGGAATGAGTGTGAAAAGAACCTGAAATTAAGTGGTTACAGAATGGTTTGGCATCAAAGGGCAGGTCTGTGGTAGGTGTTTCTGGCAACGGGAATTCCGACACGGATTAACCAGTGTCAAATCTTTCTTCTCGAAGCAAGAGTCAGGGAGTTATTTGGCGTGGCGAGACGAAAGTCGAAGCGAAAGCAATATTCCGCAACCCGCAAGGGCCAGGGATGTCGTGGTAATTCGCGATCAGTCACTCTGAGTAGACCCGAAGCCGTAGTGAACTACGCCCGAGCAGGATGAAGTCATTCTGACGAATGATGGAGGTCCGCAACTATTGATGGTATATTCCTCTTAGGTGACTTGGGTGTAGGGGTGATAGTCCTGTCGAACACGGCGATAGCGGGTTCCCTCTGAAATGTCTCTCAGGACAGCGTCTCTGGAGTAAGATATAGCGGTAGAGCACCGATTAGGCGGATTGGCTCCGAAAGGGGTCGCCATCTTCTCAAACTCCGAATGCTATATCTACGTAGAAGGAGGCAGTCGGGATTACGGAGTAAGTCTGTGGTCCCTTACGGGAACGACCGTACATGAGGCTAAGGGCCCTAAATGCTGGTTAAGTGTTAATCTGGAACGAGTCTCCATTCTAAAACAATCGGGAGGTAGGCTTAGAAGCAGCCACCCTTTAAACAACGCGTAATAGCGGACCGATCGAGAGTGCAGACTCTGAAAATTCACGGGGCTCAAACCAGCTTCCGATACCTCATCAATGTAAAAAACATTGGTTAAGGGGGCGAACGGGTCGCCTCGAAGCACGTCGGTAACGACGTGTGGAGCGGCCTGTTACGAATATCCTGATGTTAGTAGCAGCAAATATGGACGAGAATTCCATACATCTTATAGAGCAAGGATTCCTCAGCCACGTTCTTCAGCTGAGGGTTAGGCGATCCTAAGACTTGAGGTAACTCCGACTAGTCGAAATTAGGGAAACCGGTTAATATTCCGGTCCTATGGAAGTAGGTTTGCAGTAATGCGGCCATTTCTCTGACGCCTTTGGATATGTTTTGCGGCATCAAGCCGTCTGAAAAGAGTAACTCCGTGGAGTCTCATTGTGAGGAGAAGCGGACAAAACTTGTAGGGGTAACAAAATTGAATCCAGGGGCCCATGAAAATTGGGTTTACAGTCTCGAGTTTCGAGTTCCCAGTAACGTAACTGGAAACCGGAAACAGAAAACTGGAAACTCAATCGTACAGGAGAATGGAACGACCTTTCATAATCGTACCAAGAACCAGTACAGGTGCTCTAGCTGAAAAGGCTAAGATGTGGCAGGGAAACTTAGGTAAGGGAACTCGGCAAGTTAGCCCTGTAACTTAGGGATAAGGGGTGCCTTCGCATGAGTAATGCGGAGGTCTTAGTAACAAGGGGAGTGCGACTGTTTACCAAAAACACAGGTCACCGCAGACCCGAAAGGGTGCGTATGGTGGCTGACGTCTGCTCACTGCTAGTACCTGAACGCCGATTTCAATCGGAAGAAGGGCTGGTAAAGAGCGGGGGTAATTATTGTTTTCAGTTCCCAGTCTTGGGTTTGAAAATTATAACTCCTAACTCTGACCCTCTTAATAAAAGAGGAGCAGAACGCTCTTAATAAAGGAGACAGGTAGCGTAAACAAGGCCATGTTTCATACTTTTGTATGGAGGATGCCTTGAGAGTCGCGTACAGAGTTATTCTGTAAAGCAAGTCGCAAAACAGCGCGTAGAGTCCTCGCCATTGTTCGATTAAAATTAATTGAATATGGCCTTGACGCAATACCTCGCCGCTTAATTGGCGGCTTGCATGAATGACGTAACGACACTCCCACTGTCCCTACCTAGGACCTGGTGAAATCACTCGCCGGTGAAGATGCCGGCATCTCCCAGAGGGAAACGAAGACTCCATGGAGCTTTACTATAGCCTGATGTTGTGGTACGAAGTTTGCTACCAAGCGTAAGTGGGAGCCGTTATGTTGCAGCTCCCGGGTTGCAAATAGGCGAAAGTGTTACACCACTTAGCAGATTTTGTATCGCTTACTCGAAAGAGAACAGCGTCAGGTGGATAGTTTGGCTGGGGCGGTACGCCCTCGATAAAGAAACAAGGGCGCCCAATGCTCAGCTCATCCCGGTCAGAAATCGGGAGTAGAGGGTTAATAACAAATGCTGGGCTGACTGTGTTCTTAAAAGCGTAGAACGCAGAGACGAAAGTCGGGTATAACGAACTTTGAAATTCTTTCGATGGGAATTCAAACTGTCAGACAAGCTACCCTGGAGGTAACAGGCTCGTCGCGGGTGAGAGTACACAGCGGCGTAGTTCTGTCGTTTCTGAATAGATTCAAATAGAACTACTCGCGTACTTATCGACCCCGCGGTTTGGTACATCGCTGTCGGCTTGGGACATCCTGGTCGTGTAGGAAACTTTTGATTGACTACAAATTAATGCCAAAAGTTTCATCAAAAGGCATTAGGTATTCATCAGTCAAAAGTCTATAAGCGGCCAAGGGTTGGGTTGTTCATCCATTAAAGTCCCACATGAGCTGGGTTCAGTACGTCGCGAGACAGTACGGTAGTATCTCCTGGGAGTGTAGCTTCTTGAGAGAAAGGATCTCTGAGTACGAGAGGAACGGAGATTCGGCGCCTCTAGTCTACCGGTTGTTAATATGCATTGCCGGGCAGCCACGCGCCACGTCGATAAGACCTGAAAGCATCTAAGGTCGAAGCGACTCTTAAAACGAGGAAGCATATACCACGGATAGCAGATCCGTTTGATAGGACTTTGGTGTAAGGCGCAAGGGAAACCGAGCGTTTCAGCCAGAAGTTACTAACGGTCTAATCCAACATATGGTATATCACACAATTTCGTAAGGAATTGATCACTCTAGAATTCTTCCTGCTATCATTTTACCCATTGATCAGAACCTAAGCAATTCTGGTCACATGAAAACATAGGATAAATGATGCAAATTTTATTTTTTTTTAAAAACGATTAGCGTGAGCATTGTCTCAGTTATCTTTAAAAAGGTTACTAAACATATTAAAACATAAGAAAACACTATTTTAAAGGGCATTATTATGAAAAGATTACAAAAAACAGTTGGAAGAGTATTGATTTCGGGGATAGTTTTAACTGGTGCTGGATGCAGAACAAGAGTTTGTGATACACCAGAAACTCAAGGAAAATGTTTTGGCGAACCTATGGCAGATGCATCAGGCAGACCGGATCTAAGCAAGTTGCCGGATCTAAGCCGATTTCCAGATCTGAAAATGCCTGAACCAGATTTAGCTAAGCCACCAGATATGACACAGCCTCCAGACTTAGCACCAACTTGTACTCCTAAAAAAGTTTGTGGTGCTCAAAATGTTAATCCGGGCCAATCTGCAGCATATATGCTCATGGATTTTGATAGCGGTAAAACATACACGCAGAAAGTAACTGTTACAAATAACATGGATGGATCAACCACTTATCATGCTGAATTTTCTGATGGAATGGGTAGTGGAATACCTACTAGCGTCTTAACTCACAAGTTCCAAATATATTTCCTTGGAAAGGCTCATATCATAACGGAGATGGTTAAGGGCGAGGTAACAGTAAGCAAAGAGGCAGTTTCAGGAATAGTAAATGTCAATGAAGCTTTAGTGGGCCCTTCTTGCTATGACGTAAAATTAATAGATGTTGAATACAATAATGGAATAAATTCTGGTATATTCAGCATTGTAACTAAAACAGGAGTGCCAGTAGGTAATCCAATAAAAATTGCCGAAGGAGTTACATATTATTCTTTCATTAATGGCATTACACTTCCAATAAGAGTAAGTAAAGTTGCTCCGGGCTACACCTTTGGTAAAGCAAAGTGGGCACAGATTGCGATATTAACTGAAGATGCTAAATTAGTTTCAGGGCAGGACATATCGATAAATGGTCAACCTCAAAAAGGGTTTAAGGCAACGGTTAAGTCAGATAATGCAGGAAACCTGCTTTCGTTTGATGTAACTATTCCGAAAGGTGGAATGCTGGACTATTGCAGTTACGAATAGCGCTGGCAAAATTATTTTTTTATTTCGATATCAGCTTAACCAATTCCTTAACAACTTGAGCAAATGTTTCATCGTTAAGTTTTGCAAATGATTTTCCAATTAGAGTTTTTTCTACCTGCATTATTTTGTCGACTTTTATCCCATACAAAGTCTTCGTCATTCCACGCTCGTACTAATGAATAGTGAACAAGTTTCTTCCAAGAATCATTTTCAGGATTAACAACAAACTGAATTAATATCAACATACGTTTTGACTATTTCATTATTCGTTTTAATAACTCGATATAATGGTTTTTAAAGGTTAATTGTGTATAAGTAATGTATGCCGAGTATGCAAACAATTCAATCATCGCAAACTAAGAGAGCATAGGCTACACTTAGACGCGATGAAAATTCAATATTTCCTTTTCGACAGTATCCTGCTATTGTAGAATTTATTGATAGAAATATACCTAGCCATACAAGAGTTGCTCTTTTAGGAGGCAATAAAGGACATGTTGCAACATTGCTAAAAGGAAAGGGGAGATCCTATTTGACAACAGATTTGGTTTGCATTCCTGATACTGCAGTTCCACCTATGGTTCTTGATATGGAAAAACCATTTAACAGAGAGGAAATAGGTTTGGATGGAAAACGAAGATTGTATTTAGCTGCTCTTTTTTCCTTAGATTATGTAAATATTCCTCTTGTAGTACAAAATGCTGCTAGAGTACTTGTTACACATGAAAGATTTATTGCAATTGCTCATCATGCAGAGTCTCCCATTCTTGAGGATTTTCGTTACGTACCAAATTTGCTTGAAGCAATAGAGCCATTATTAGCTCTGCTTACAACTATTGATCCTTCAGTTTGGAGATCGATGGGCAGTGAAGTAGAAACTTTACTAAATCAAAAATTAATCTTATCTCCTTTCCATAGTTTTTCAGTAATGAGCGAGAGAAATTTATACAACATAAATAGATTTGATGATAATCTATCAATGAGAGAAGGAAGAACAGCCAGGTACTCTAGACTTTTAGTTAGAGTTCGTTTGGCTATTGAAGGTAAAGATAGGATGGAATTTGTGCAAGATGCTATTCGCTTAATGTACCGAATGTTAAAAGATGAATACGATCTAACACAAAAGCTTGCTGAAAATACTTTTAGAAGGCCAGAAGATCTAACAGTTTTATTCTCTAATCAGTTTGATACTGTTTTAAGCAGTACTTTTTATGCGAAAGAAAATCCTCTTGCTATTGGAGCAGTATTTAAGAGAAAATAAGCTCTTTGGGGTGAACTTTTTGCTTCATTGGATAATTTTATTTGAAAGAGGAAAAGGAAAAAATTAAAAAGAAAGATAGAGCGAATAAGAGGGAGGCGAGAAAATGACTAATGATTTAGTAATTAATCGGACTTTTAACGCGCCAGTTGAAAAAGTTTGGAACGCATGGGCAGACCCGGTAGAATTGAGAAAATGGTGGGGACCAAAAGCATTTACTTCGCCTTTTTGCAAAACAGAGTTCCATGTTGGTGGTAAGTATCTTTGGTGCATGAGGGCACCTGATGGCAAAGATTACTGGAGCACTGGAATTTACAAAGAAATAGTCTCAATGAAAAAAATTGTTTATACTGATTCATTTGCAGATGCAAAGGGGAATAGAGTTCCTGCTTCAAGTTACGGCATAGAAGGTGAATTTCCAGAAGAATTGACAGTGACAGTCACCTTTGAAGAAGTCAACGGAAAAACGAAAATGACATTGAAACACGCAGGTATGCCGGCTGGAGAAATGAGCAAGATGGCTAACGCTGGATGGAATGAGTCATTCGATAAAATGGTTGAAAGTTTGAAGGGTGAATAAATATGCAAAAAATAACCACGCATTTATGGTATGATAAAGAAGCAAAGGAAGCAGCAGAATTTTACACATCTGTATTTGGAGGGGGGGTTCAAAGGTTACTAATGTAACAACAATACATAATACTCCTTCAGGGGATTGTGATATTGTTTCATTTGAGCTTTCTGGGCAGAGTTTTATGGCTATTAGTGCAGGACCAATTTTCAAATTCAATCCATCTATTTCATTTCTTGTAGCATGCAAGAGCAAAGAAGAAGTAGATGTATTATGGAAAAAATTATCTGTTGGCGGAAAAGCGTTAATGCCACTTGATAAATACCCATTTAGTGAAAAATATGGGTGGACAGCTGATAAATACGGGCTTTCCTGGCAGATAATGTTCTTTGGAGATATACCAATAAAACAGAAGATCACTCCAGTGATAATGTTTGTAGGCGCATTAGCTGGAAAAGCAGAAGAGGCAATGAAATTTTATGCATCGATATTCAAGAATTCAAAAATTGGAGATGCAATGCGATATAGTAAAGGACAGGAACCGGATAAAGAAGGCACAATAGCATATGGGGGTTTCACGCTTGAAGGGCAAGAGTTTGCAGCCATGGATAGTGCTCATCAACACAAATTTAGTTTCAGTGAAGCGATTTCATTTATAGTAAGTTGCAAAACACAGGAAGAAATCGATTATTATTGGGGAAAACTTTCTGCAGTGCCTGAATCAGAACAATGTGGCTGGCTAAAAGACAAATACGGGGTATCATGGCAAATTGTTCCAAATATAATGGAAGAAATAATGAAAAATGGAACTAAGGAACAAATTGATAGAGTAACTCAGGCATTTTTACCAATGAAAAAGTTTGACATTGCTAAATTGAAAAAAGCTTATGAGGGATAAAAACATGAACATGTTCAAACCAGTAAACGCAAAATCAGTGGAAGAATATCTAGCAATGCTTCCAGAAGATAGAAAGAAACAAATGGAATTTTTGCATAAATTCATTCAGGAAACTGCACCATCTCTTAAGCCAAATTTTTTATACAACATGCCAGGATATGGAAGTTTCAAATATAAGAATAATAAAAAGGAAGTACTTGACTGGCCAACTATTGGGCTTGCAAGCCAGAAAAATTATATCAGCTTGTACCTCTGTGCAATTAAAGACGGAGAATATATTGCTGAAAAACACAAAAAAGAATTAGGCAAAGTCAGTGTTGGCAAAAGCTGCATACGTTTCAAGAAGATTGAAGATCTGAATCTTGATGCACTAAAGAAAGTGATAAAACTTGCTGAAAAATCTCCGGGGTTAGTAATTGCTGGGAGGGATTAATCCATATGACTGAATCTTCGAAAAAACATACAGTAAATCACAAAGACGGATCTATCTGGGCAAAAGGAGATATGTTGAATGGTAAGTGTGAGGGGTACTGGGAATGGTTCAGGAAAGATGGCACTAAGATGCGCTCCGGACACTTCGAAAAAGGCAAACAAACTGGCGAATGGATAACTTATGATAAAAAAGGAGAAATTTACAAAAAAACCTTGATAAAAAAATAAAGTTAAAGGGGTGGAAAATATGATAAATAACAATAAGGATGCCGCAGTAAATTTTCTGCAGCTTGTTGTATCAGGCCGAATCGATGAAGCCTATCAAAAGCATGTGGATTTTGGAGGAAAACATCACAATGTTTACTTTGCAGCAGGTTTTGCTGCTTTGCAAAAGGCGATGAAAGATAACAATAATGAAGTTCCAGACAAAAAATTCATGATAAAAAACGCTATTGGGGAGGGAGAACTGGTTGCAGTTCATTCCCATTTGCGTTTGGGCGAAAAAGAAATGTCAGTTGTACATATATTTCGCTTCCAAAATGATAAGATTGTAGAAATGTGGGACTGCGGTCAGGTTATTCCAGCGGACTCACCTAATAAGGATGGAGCATTCTAAATTGAACAATAATATTCCGCGCGCATTGAGCTAAATATATCTTTAAAAAGCCTAACAGACATAAGAATACTTTATGCAACACAGAGCCTGTAATAGGTTAATGGAGATAACAAGACGCTCTTCGCTCCATAAAGAAGTTGTAAGATGGGAGATTCAAACAGAGGATAGAGTACTAATTCCATTATTTTTAGCACCAGCAGAAGGAAGAAAAGTAACTGGGTTAGATATTGCTACGGTTAAAGATCATTTTAGATTTTTTGGACTGATGGCAGAAGATGCAAGAAAAACGGATAACGGTCCGCTTAGAAACTCTGCAGCATTCCAATTTTTAGCAAATATCGAAGGCTTTGCCAGAGGAAGAGTGGCTGAACTTGAAGGAGCTGCACTAGCACAGGGCTATTCAGTTTGTCAACTAAATCCCATTCTGTTGACGGAATTAACTGCAGGTTCCGGATTACGTTTTGAACTTTCCAGGCACGGAAGAAAAAACTCAGCATATGTTGAAATAGCGCCTCCAACTGATCCGCTTGTCTTAGGGCTAGTAAAACTAGACGGGCCTGAAGCAGGATTAATGAGCCCTTTCATAATCAGTTTTAATTGGATAGTTAGCAAAAGGGCTGAAGGAAGATTTGCAGCCATGCATGATTTCTTAGGAAGAAATCCGACATTTTCACAATTAATGGAATCTCAAAGTCCTTTGAGATTTATATAAATAAATGTTAAAAACTAATCCCAAGGTAAATTATCATGAGAAATAAACTACATGCCTTTGGAATTCGAAGTACTCTTGCGCTCTCTCTTTTTCTTTCCGGATGTACTCCTCTTTTATCAAGGCCGCATGGAGATCTTGCAATTAAAGCCGAATCACAACGAATAGCATGGGCAATAAAGAGTCTGGGAAATCCAAAATTAAGAGCAGCAGCACTTGATGAGATACTGGACTGGAGCTATGAAAGTATTGACCTGAAACAGATGCCTCAAATGGATAAAGGACTATCAGGAGTTTTTGAGCAGGATTTCAATCCAGTAATTAGAATAAAAGCTGCTAAAGTGGTCAGAAGAATCTTAAGAGATATTAATTCAAGAAGAAAAGATGGACTAAATTTAGCGATTGGTGCCTTGGTTAAGTTGATCAATGAGGATAGTGAATCCGAAGTTGCATTTGAGGCAGTAAAAACTTTAGGACATTATAGGGGTTCAAAAGAAGATGTAATTCCTGCACTCAAATCAATCACGTTAAGGAGTAATAACCGTATGATAGGATGGCAGGCATTGCATTGTTTAGTATGTGCTGGAGAGGATAAGGATAAAAACAACCAAGCACTTCGGGATTTAGGCGGATATCACCCATCTCTTGAAATAATGTACCGAGCGCGAGCCTTACTTGAGTATCATTTGTATTACGATCATTTGATGTGCCGCACTGAGGATCAGGAAACGTATATTTTTGAAAAAAGGGGCTACTAGCTAGTAAGATCCAGGGTAGAAAGATAACATTTAAAAGCATAAGTAAACATAGAAATACACATGAAACAGTCAGTTAGAATTAGTCCTGGAGCATTAGGAGTAGTTAGATTTGCATCAGTTGCATTACTTGCAGCAGGAATTGCGGGATGTGGAAAAGGTCCATTAGACATTCCACCTCAGTGCCCACCAACTATTTCAGCTAAATGTGATGAACTAGTAAGTGGAAGCAGATGCATACTCAATAAAGGCACATCTAAAGAAGTTGAAGGAATTAGATTCACATATAGGGGTTCTGAAACCAAAAATGGTGTTCTAAGTTTCAATTTTGATATATTTGATAGCCAGCTTTCTCCATGTGATCCTATTTCTAAAGTTCAGCTCGTTCAAGATATGAGTGGAAACACTGGAACCCCAAGACAATACTTAGTCAGGTATTTGGCTCAGGTATATGATATAGGCTATGTAATGACAATTTTTGCTGCAGCACCACCATCCCAAGATGATACACATAGAAATTTGGATTGGGCAGTAGATGTTTCCATTGAAAGAGTAAAAGGAGTATCCCTAGGTTGTGGGCTATTACATGAAAAAACAGGCGGGGTTCTGAACCAAGGCGATTCTCTACCAGTAACAGTTTTTGGTGTTGAGGGTGCATTGAAAATTACGCTTGATGATCTAATAGCGCCAGGAAAAGAGGGAGTAGCTTCTGTTGCTTTATCTTTCATAGATTCAAAAGGTAACATACTTGTACAAAGACCTTTCAAAGATGAAACATTTACAGCAATGCCAAACCCAGCAACCACACTCGATACGATGATAGTTGAAGTGCGAGATGTTACAGCGGGCTACACATTTGGCGCAAAAAGAGCGAACATAACTGTTTGGAGTTGCAGGTAATTTATCGGGTTATCCCAAACCCTTTTACTTCTTCATATAGTTTCTTAGCACTTGGGTTCTTTTCAAAATGCGAACGGACTGGTTCTATTAGTTCGTCTAGTTTAATCGCAACAGCATTCTTCAGATCCTGTGGATGAATTCCTTTTTCTAAATAAAACTTTTCTAGTTCAGCGTAACTTTGGAATTCCAAATTACCTCCATATTTTTCTGGTCGCTCGATAGTGAGGGTGTCGGTGTTTTTGAAAACTAAATATTTAGCGTACTCAAGAATCGGATTTCCTTCAGCAATTTTAGCAGGGCAATATGCACCTTTTAATTTTTCATTAATTTGATCTAATGAGTCGTGCATGTAAATTGCACTTTTTGGATCTGATTTTGACATCTTCGAAGCCATCATGGTTTTTTCATCATCATCTGTAGCACTTTTCTTTATTCCCTGCAAACCCATCAGAATATGATGATGAACTGCAGCTGGTTTTTTCCATTTGTATTTGTCAGCAACCTCGCGGGCGAGGATGTTTGCCCTTCGCTGATCCATTCCCAATTGGCAAATATCAACATCCATCTGAAAAATATCAGTTACCTGCATTATTGGATAAAATAATTGACCCATACTTAATTTATCTTCCTGAGATCTGCCCATAATTGTAGTAGCACGAAGGGTTCGCTCGAGCGTAAGGGCTTTTGCAACTTTCAATGCCTGGTCCCAATATTCAAGACCATCCATCAGATCTTTTGCCCAGATAAACTCTACCTTGCTAGTATCTACTCCGCTTGCTTTCCACACTTCAATAAAGTATTTTCCAACAGTTCGTATATTCTCAAGATCGCCGCCAACCTTATTATTTACAAAACCAAAATAATCAGCAAGATATAGTTTGAATTTTATTCCGGCCTGATTCATTTTCTTTAAGTTGGTTGCCCTAAGAAGACCAAAATGAATTGGAGCGATTCCACTTGGTTCGAATCCATCGTAAGCTATCGGTTGCTTTACGGTTTCAAATATATTACGAAGGTCATCTTCGGTTACAATTTCCTCTGCAAAATCTTTGATTAAGCTAATTTTTGTTTCTACATCCATGTAAATCGATGTTATTGTAAGTCCGAAGTTTTATAAACAATATCTGGCTATGTATTGCAAACTAATTTATCGGTAAGGCGGTGTTTCTTATGAAAGAGATAATGTGGTTTAACGAACTTAGCAAAAAAAATCTTGCTGAAGCTGGAGGAAAAGGGGCAAATTTGGGAGAAATGAACCAGAATGGTTTTCCAATACCGAACGGTTTTGTAGTCACAAGCGAATCTTACTTCAGACATTTGGATGCAAATAATTTGCGGGAAACGATAACGGGCATGCTTGCTGCTTTGGATGTTAATGATAATGACAAACTCGAGGGCGCATCGGAAAAGATAAAAGAGATGATCGTAAATGGGAAAATGCCCTCAGAAATTGAAAATGGAATAATAAGTTCATATAAAAAATTATGTGAGATGGCTGGGAGAAATGTTTATGTTGCAGTGCGGTCGAGTGCAACTGCTGAAGATTTGCCGACAGCATCTTTTGCAGGCCAGCAATCCACTTATCTTAATATTTATGGCCCTGAGGAAGTAGTAAAAGCAGTTAAGGACTGCTGGGCATCTCTTTTTGAGCCAAGGGCAATTTTCTATAGGGTAGAGAACAAATTCGAGCACATGAAGGTGGGCTTAGCCGCAGTTGTCCAGATGATGGTACAAAGCGAGAGGGCTGGGGTTGTCTTTACAGTGGACCCGCTTTATCAGGACCCGAATGTCATGTCGATCGAAACCGCTTATGGTCTTGGCGAAGTAGTTGTGAGCGGCCAGGTTACACCGGATACTTATAGGGTGGATAAGGAAAAAATGGACATTATCGATAAGACCATCCAAAAACAAAGCTGGATGCTCATAAAAGTTGATGGGAAAAACAAGCGCGTTGAAATAAAAGATGAGGCACAGGGAAAACAGAAAATTTCTGATTCAGAGATAAAAGATCTTGCAAAAATCTGCAGGAAAATTGAGGCACACTATAGTTATCCGCAGGATATCGAATACGCATTTGAAAAAGGAAATATCTACATTGTTCAGTCAAGGCCGATAACAACTTTAACTGATAAAAAAGGATTGGAAAAAGGCACTGGAGGGGAATTGGTGGAAACAAATACTGGAAATGCTAAAAACGAAGGACAAAAAACACAAAGCAGTGGATCTGGTTCAAGCGGATCTGGTGCTGGGGGATCGGGTTCGGGCCAGGGCAAGGTGCTCATTAAGGGATTAGGTTCCTCTCCCGGGATCGGTATGGGTCCGGTAAGAATAATCCGCAGTTCAAAAGAAATTAAAAACATGCAAAAAGGGGAAATTTTAGTTACTCCAATGACCAGTCCGGATTACGTTCCTGCAATGAAAAAAGCAGCTGCAATTATTACGGATACTGGGGGAATGACTTCTCATGCTGCGATCGTAAGCCGTGAACTGGGTGTTCCATGTGTTGTTGGTACAGGAAATGCAACCACTGTCCTCAAGGAAGGCATGGATGTAAGTGTCGATGGAAGCCACGGGCTGATTTACGAAGGCCTGATCTCTTCGCAGGATGTAGGTGGCAAAGGAGAAAGTGCGGCCATGACACATGCAGTAATAACTGCAGCAACTCCAATAACCGGGACAAAAATATATGTCAATTTGGCTGATGTTGATCAGGCAGAGAAAGTATCGAAGCTGCCAGCAGATGGGATTGGCTTGCTGCGTGCTGAATTTATGATGGCCGGAATCGGCAAGCACCCAAGGCAAATGCTTGAAGAAGGAAGAAAGCAGGAATACATTGACATGCTTGCAGCAGATGTGAGGAAGTTTGCCGCTGCGTTTTATCCAAGGCCTGTTGTCTATCGGGCGAGTGACTTTAAGACCAACGAGTACCGAAACCTTGAAGGCGGGGAAAAATACGAACCACACGAAGACAACCCAATGATGGGCTACCGTGGCGCTGCCAGGTACATCCAGGAGCCGGAATTGTTCAAGATGGAGCTACTCGCGATCAAAAAGGTACGGGATGAATTCCACCTAAGTAACCTTTGGTTAATGATCCCATTCATAAGGAGAATCGGTGAGCTTCGTGCCATTAAGGACATTATGGAGGAAGTGGAAATTTACCGTACAAGAGACTTCAAACTATGGATCATGGTCGAAGTTCCTAGTACAGTAATACTGATTGACCAGTTCTGCGAAGAAGGCATTGATGGTATCTCGATCGGGACTAACGATTTAACACAATTAACACTCGGTATTGACCGCGATAATGGTTCAATGGCTAAAGGCTTTGACGAGCGAAATGAAGCGGTCCTGAGGTCATTAAAACGCGTTATAACCACTTGCGGAAGGTTTGGCGTTACCACTTCGCTATGTGGCCAGGCTCCGTCGGTTTACCCTGAATTTGCTGAAAAACTGGTAGAATTTGGAATCACCAGCATGTCGGTTAATCCTGATGCAGTAGAACGAACCAGAAAAATTGTTGCAAGTGCTGAGCAGAAAATCATGCTTCATCGGCTTGCGGATCTAGCAAGAGCGGGCCAAAAAGAAGATGCTAAAAAAGAGCTCTTTGAGGACGCTTAATCCATATTTTTTTATTTTATAAAACATTTAAAAATTGATTCGGATATCTTCTTTACTAGAGATGGTTATGGCTAGAGAAGAACTAAAACAAAAAGCGCTCGCACTTGTTAAAAGAATAGGCCAAGTGCCCAATCTTCCTGCTTTTACACATAAAGAAGTTCTTGCCGAATGTGTAAGGGCACTTGCAATTGACCAGGATCAGACGGTCGATAAGATCGCGCAAAGAATGGCAGATCATGCAGACCTTGTAACATTGACTAAAACAGTCCTGATTACGGATTTAAATGGAGTAACCGAACTTATGCCTGCTGTAGGTTATAGGGCCGCTCCAGCTCATCAAGCACCCGAAATAACCGAAATGATAAAAAACGAAATACTTCCTGAAGCCATTTATCAGCGGGTGCAAAATTTTAGGGAACATTATCGAAAAGCAGCCAAGGTAGGGGTGGTGGGGCTATCAGTTATTGCCGCAGCACCAGCAGCATGGCTGATTGGAGGAGTAATGGCACTTGCAATTAGCGCAATTTTTGGAATATCAAATCCTTTTCTCACCCTCTGTATTGAACTCGGAGTTGGAGCGATAATTGCGAAAAAACTTTTTGGAAAGATCCTTCCATTAGTAGAAAAACAAATTGAAAGAAGAAATGGAGATTACACCATGGACATTCTGGAGGAGATGATAATTGGCAACAGACTCGGCCTTTCAGATGATGCAACTGCAAAGATCGGTTTGGCTGCTTTAGCCACCCAAAGCCCGTTCCGAATTGTTGGACCGAAAGAGGAACAGTAGAAATGCAGACAAAAAAGGAAGGGGAGTGAAAGGTTAATAAAAACCTCGTTGCAATAAATTTACATGGGGGCAAAACACAGGGGATCCGCCTCGGAAAACGCCTTGGAAGAAAGCTGGGCAAACGAGCAGATCAGCTCATTTTTCGATATTAACCAACTCGAATTGGCATGCATAAACCGTGCGCTTGAAGGCAATAAAAAGGACGTTAAGGGTTTTGTTGACACCGAGCTTTCGAGCAGAATTTTAGGGATACAGAAAAAGAACCTTGAGCATTTGTGCAAAAGGCTGCGAAAAGAGCATGGAAAGAAAGGGCTCGAAAAAGAATTGAATATGATACTTTCGGGAAAGAAGAGCATATCATTTGCCTGTATGATGTTTCAGGAAAACAAATGAATTCAACTATGGCCTATTTTTATAAAGAGCTGCTCCCAAGGTTCCAATTAAGATAAAGATTGGCAAACACCCTCCCGATGGAACAGGATCTTTGGATTTTTCATCTTCATTAGTTTGGCCATCATTTTTGGAATTGTTTTCTTCAGAATCAGTTTTTATCGGTGTATTGGTGCTTTTAACATTTGATTTTATTTTAGGGTCACAAGCATCACCAACAAAATCAGAATTAGAATCTTTTTGATCTGGATTGCTAATATTTGGGCAGTTATCAATTGCATCAACAATGCCATCCGAATCATTATCAGGGCATCCTTCATCGATTTCCTGATCATTATCATCATCCTCTCCATCGCATGCTTCTCCCAACCGAGGAAGTATTGGTGGGAATCGGTCTTCAGTTCCCTGAAGATTTGCCCTTATCTGATTATGTTCAGAACAATTTCCATATTCTGCTGAAAGGGAGAGAAGATCATCTTCTCCAAAATCATTAACCATGCCATAATTTGCGCAGCCAATTGGCAAAGTGATTTTATCCCAGTCGCTAGTTGCATTTAATTTAGTAAGCCTGCCGCCAGTGGTGTTGAATTCGTCATTACCATTGCCATTTACATTTATTTTTGGGCTCCCGCTAATTATCCCATCGCAATTCCAGTCAATTGGAGTTCCATCTAGCTTAAATGTCAGTTCAAGATTATCAGAAACATTCCATCTCCAATCAGTTCCGTTTGTACCATGGCCCCTATCCTTGCAGGTGTAATAAGAAATATAATTCTGATCAAGATTTGATAAAAGTCCTGCAGCCTCATTTAGTCCTGCATTCTCGTCAAGATCAATGAGAGTTTCTTCGGAATAGTCATATTCCCGTATTATTCCGCGCGGAGTTTGCTTTGGCAAACCATCAAGCTGGAAATGATAATTCATAATGCTCCTATAATTTGGTTTGAAATGAATATTATCATAGAGAAGTTCATTTGGAAGCCTTCCTCCATGTCCAAGACCTAAAGTATGGCCAAATTCATGCATGAGCGTACCGGCCTTGCGGCTTTTGCTAAAATTACTTGGAAGGGCAACATAGAAATTTCCGCCTAATTCCCCTTGCCCGGAACTGCCTTCTTTTTCATGGACAAATATAGCATACCTAAATACACCAATGCGATTGGGATCAAAATTATCTTTTTTTATGTCAAATAAGTAGCGGTTGCTCTCTTCATATTGCCTTCGTTCGGAATCGTTATCAAGATCGTATTTGTGCCAACTTGAATTTAACTGCTCTGTAATCGCATTTCCCCCGCCCCATTGGCCATTATCGATATGCAGGGAAATATTTTTGTTTGCAAATGAATTCACAACTACCTGAAGTGCCTCATCTTCAGGTTTATGGGAGTGGGTTGTGTTTTCCATCCAGTCAATTTCAAGAAATAAGTCTTTTTTTAATGGGTCTGCACCCATAGATGGAAGGTCGAGAACACTCTGGCCGTTTTTCAAAACTCCAAGCGCTTCCCAGCCGTCCAATAACCCATCGCCATCACTATCAGGATTATTTGGGTCAGTCCCAAACTGAAGTTCACCTAAATCAATTAAAGTATCATTATCACTATCTCTTTTTAGGATATCTTCCTTATTTGGAGTATCGATATTCCATGAAACTGTCCATGGGCCATCAGAACCCAAAACAGTTATTTTTGTGATTTTTACAAGATTATTAAATTTTACAGATTTGTTTCCTGAAATTATAGTTCCGTCTATTTCGTTGCCAACCGGCTCCCTGGCAAGAAAAGAACCGGTTAAAGGATCAACTTTTGGATCAACATCTAAAAGAGTAAAAGGAGACTGCAAAATTGCAACTTCTTTTCTTGAAAAAGCAACATCAGTTTTTGAGCCATCACAGACCATATTTTTGCCGACAGTTAAATGATAGCCATAAGTTACTGGCACAATCACTTTACCTACAATAGAAAGTTCCATCTTTCCGCTAAGCCCGTTTTTATTGTAAATTAATTTTATATCATAATTGCTTAGATGAACCAAGTTGCCATTACTATCTTTTCCTTCATTGACATTATATGGAACATCTAAATTTGAAATCAGATCTTTTCCAGAGCCTTTTACGGAATTTACTCTTATGCATTTTGTGCCTCCATCATTTGATAGTTGGTCAAGAGCCCAGTCTACAGTACCGTTTTCAAATTCAAAAGCGCGGTCAGAATAGCGGGTAAGAGAATTTGACATCGGATCGATTTCCCTTAAACGGCCGGATAATTTGAAAGTTGCGTGCTCGGAAAGAATTCCGGTTCCAGTTTGTACATTGTAAGGATTAGAAAAATCCCGAACAAAAATTATTTCACTTGGATTATCTGCGATTGTATAATTAGGTAAATCATCGATGGAGATGTTCAGACCATTGGCATAAATGATCGAGGATAAAAACAGAAGCAAAATCAATGATCTTAGAGTTAGAGGAGGATTAGTTAACTGCATGGGTAACCAAAACACTATACTATTTAAAAGGTTCTTAGACATAAGAACTACACATAAAAATGTACTTATAAACACATAAATTATTTTATTACAACTAACTAAATCTATCATTAAGCTTGAAATAAGTTTTTGAAAAATTTGCAAAATTTTTCAGCATTGGCGTGGAGCAAACGGCAATCCGTTTGCGACAGTGAGGAAAGCAAGGCTTTCCTGCCATGGAGCAACGCTCCACGACAGTCAAGAAACGCAAATGCGTTTCTTGCCATGGAATTTGCAAATTCCAATATAATGAAAAAAATTAAGTGAAATTATGAAAATATTACTGCAATTTCCAGATCAATTTGAACTGCGATTCAAGTCTCTAGAAATTGCCTGAGAGAAAATGAGGTAAAAGATGAAAATCCTACTGCAATTTCCAGAAGGGCTCAAACAAAAAGGCCTTGAACTGTCCAAGAAGTATGAAAGTGAAGGCCACGAGGTTTTCCTTTCAGCTTCGCCCTGCTATGGCGCGTGCGATATAGCGCTAGATGAAGCAAGATGGCTCAAAGTAGATAAGATAGTCCATATTGGGCACAATAAATTTGTGAAAAATGATTTGCCAATTCCTGTTGAATATGTTGAATACAATATTGATGTTGATACTAATGGCCTTGTAGCAGTACTTCCGTATATTGAAAAATACAAAAATATCGCTGTTGCGACTACGGTACAACATATACATCAATTCGACCAGATGAAGGCGTTCTTCGAACGAAACGGAAAAAAGGTTTTTGCTGAAGGCGGATATTGGGCAACAAAGCCAGGACAGGTCTTAGGCTGTGATTCTTTTGGAATAAAAAAAGTTGAAGGAAAAGTTGACGCCATAGTTTTTATTGGAAATGGAATGTTTCATCCACTCGCTATAGATGTTAGTAAAGATGAGACCGGCAAAACGAAGCCGGTTCTTGTGTATAATACCTATGATGGCAAAGTAAGAAACGTTAGCGAAGATATTGAACACCTTAAGAAACGGAGAAAGGGATCAATTGCAGCAGCACTCTCTTGCAAAACTTTTGGAATTCTTGTCTCTACAAAAGTTGGCCAATTTAACCTTGCGCAGGCAATTTGGGCAAAAAAAGAACTGGAAAAGCGCGGCTTTACCGCAGGAATACTTACTGCAAATGAACTTGATCCATTAACAGTGAATAATTTCATGGTTTTTGACTGCTATGTCAATACTGCTTGTCCAAGGATCGTTGATGATCTGGATGAATTTAGCAAGCCATTGCTGAACATAGATATGTTAAGGGAAGTTTTTGAAATAATGGATGCTAATAAAAATCCTGCTCCGGTCGTTTAGAGGATTGGTTGAATGGGAAAATATTTTGCAAGGGCAAAGGATCTGGCAGATCGTACTTCGCAAGCCATATTAAGAAGACACGAAGCTCCAGTAGTAAGAAGAGAATCATTTCGAAGATCTTTAGCTGAGTGGAGAGAAATGAAAGAAAGGGCAATTGCTATTTTAAAGGACGATCCAGACCATCTAATAAGGCCGCCTCTTAGCGGAGAAGGCTTATTTGCCCTTTTTACTTTATCACCTTCATACATTACAACAGCAGTTGGGATATTAGCAGCTTCGGCCATAATAGAGCAATTTAGAAAATTGCAGCTTAGAAAATTAGGCGATCAGTTCTAATCCGCCTTCAAGATGAGGATACGCTCTTCTCAAAATACCAATTGCATGATCGATATCTCTTTTCAAATTATTTGAGTATTGTTCATTCCAAATTTGCAATTTCCGAAAGAGCGAATTTGCTTCGTCTCTATTAATTAACTCTAAAACGCAGTCATTCCTTTGCCAGCAGAACACATAACCGCAGACCGCCCTTGGAAGATGTCTTGAATTTTTGGGCATTGTTTCCAATAACCGTTGAAAGCGATTGAATGCACGCATATGATCTCCGGAACTGTCAATTACGCAAATGTCCATCACCTTGAGTCTGTAAGATTCTTCTTCAGTAACGCCCTTTCGCTCGATTTCTCTTAAAACTCCACGAGCTTCTGCATATGCTCGGGTTTTTCTAAGAGCTTCTGCATTTTGGAACTGTATTTCATTTAAATTTCTAAGCAGATTCGGAAGAGAATCAATAACTTCGATCATTTCCGAATATCTACCAGCGTTATAAAGAGCAGAAATAAGAGTAGTGCAAGTCTTATCTCTTGCAACATCAGCAACAACTGCGTCATCAAGTATATCTCTTGCTTCTCCAAACATTTCTTTTGTGCAATACATACGCATAAGGGATTCATACATCGCAGGATGTTCAATTCCAAGGAGAACTGCTTTCCCGAATGTCCGGTGTGCTTCTTGCAAGTGCCTCTGACAAGAGGGATCGGATTTGGAAGCATATTCTAATGCAAAAATTAATGCGGGGTAGATCACATCTGGTCTTAAGTTCCGTTTATTTGCTGATCGGAAAAGTCCAAATGCCCTGCCAATTTCATCAAGTTCTCCAAAAGAGCGGATTCTTGCAGCAACACAATGAACTGAAGCTTTAGCTGATCCTCCGGCAAATTGAAATACTTCTTCAGCTTTTTCACTACTCCCCATGCGAGCATAGGCATCAATTAAATGAGCACATATTTGCTGATTTGGCTCAGAATAACGGTCCTCAAAAGCCTGAACGCGACACTCTGCAACTTCAAAACAGTCTGCTCTTTGAGCTGCTTTTATTAAAAGACAGAGCGCTGGAGGATGATAGGGCCGCTCAGTTAGCAGCAGTTCCAAGACATTTACTGCGCCCATATAGTCGCGCTCGTGCATGAGCGTCATTGCAGAACCCAAAAGTTTATCAGCAAGAGCAGGGATTATTGCAGGTCCGGGATGTTGAATTGCGCAGGAAGGCGAAACTCTGGATGATTTGGACCCAGTACCCGTTGAATGCCTCATTAAAAGTTCACCAATATCAAACAATTAACACATCAAACGTTTTTAAAATGTTGTTTTGGTTAAGTTAAAAATATGGATGCCCTGCTTACAAGCGATCTTCAACTTCCAAAATTCAGAAAAGGAAAAGTTCGGGATAGCTACGAGCTTGGCCGGGATTTGCTAATGATAGCAACCGACCGCCTTAGCGCGTTTGATGTTGTTTTCAACGAGGGAATACCACATAAGGGCGAAGTTTTGAATAAGATCTCGATATTTTGGTTTAGCAAAACAAAAAATATAATTGAGAATCATTTTTTGACTGACCAGATGCCGCCAGCGCACAAGTTGCCTGGTTATTTGAATGGCCGAAGTATGATCGTAAAAAGAACTGAACCGCTCATGCTTGAGTGCGTTGTCCGCGGTTATATTACAGGAAGCGGATGGAAGGAATACCAGCAGAAAGGCACGGTCTGCGGCATTGTGCTCCCAAAAGGGCTTAAGAACGGTAGCAAGCTCCCAAAACCAATATTTACGCCATCGACTAAGGCCGAAAAAGGGCTTCATGATGAAAATATTAGCGAAAATAAAGCGATCGAAATTGTTGGGAAGGAAACATACAAAACAATAAAACAAAAATCGCTCGAGTTGTATGAGTTTGCAAGGGATTATGTCGAGAAACATGGGCTTATTTTGGCTGATACAAAATTCGAATTCGGCAAGTTAAGCCAAAATGGAAAGGAACAGATCATATTGATAGATGAAGCGCTTACACCCGATTCTAGCAGGTATTGGCTAAAAGAGAAATACGATTTGGGCGTGCTAGAGAGCATGGACAAGCAGTTTGTAAGGGATTATCTGGAAAAACTAGGCTGGAATAAGTCCCCTCCCCCTCCACCATTGCCAAAGGAGATAATAGAAAAAACTAGCAAGAGATACCTTGATGCTTATGAGATGATTACTGGAGAAAATCTGGACTTATGATGCTCTTGGAGACGGAGGCGGTCTTCCTACGATCTGGCTTTCCCGGAGTATGCCTTCTGCGACCATGGCATCTAATATTCGAACTATGTCAAACGAATTCGCTCTGAATCGATCAGCTATTTCGTGCACTGATATACCTGCTCGAGCGAGATTAAATATATCCGTGACTGCCTGGACGGTCGTACCATGCTGGTCTGAAAGCTCTTGGAGAATTCGGGCTTCTCTTGCTTCAGCAGTTTCAGCTCGCTGGCCACGGGTAATTGGTATGGGTCCTTGTGCATTTGGGCCTGAAGGATCACCCTCATTAGCCCTTCTTAGTCTTTCTACAAGCGCCTCAGCCTGACCAGTTCTTCGGCCTGATATTTGGCCATCACCACTTCCACCAGGATTGCCAGGTTTCTTTCTGCCAGTCCACCAGGCTTCGATTACACCGGCCAGCACATACAATGCGCCGAAAATTATTCCTTTCCAGAAAATCAGGTCGCTATAAAAGCTGGTATTTGGCGAACTGTCAGTGGTTACAAATCCGGTTAACGAACGGACTAAACGGTTTGAAGCGTCACATGCCTCATCTTCAGTACGATAACGCTTATTAGGAATACCCATGTTAGTGCGCTCGGTTCTTTCAAATTTACAAAGCGCTTGGGGGCTTTTATCTCCTAATCGCTCGATCCGGTCATTAAGTTGCGCTAAGGCAGCATCTGGAGTTTCTTTAACAAGTCTAGGTGGGGCTTGGAGCGAAGGTAAAGAAGCAGCTCTTTTTGCGGGCATGGCTTTTCTTTGTGCTTCTAGAACCTTATACTCAGCCAATTGGACATGATATAATTTTTCGTGTTTGGCATTTCTAACATGGGTAGCAGACTCGATAGGTGCACCCAAACGGTCATATACGCGGTCTGGATCGAATTGCTTGCCAACGCTACTCCAGCCGATGTAAATAACGCCTGCAGCTGCTACAAGCTTCTTAACAGTTTGATAAGTACTTGCCATGGGATATATGTGTACCAAAGTGTTTATAAATGTTATCTTACAATAGGTAGTTTTTCATCATCCTGAGGGCGAATCTGGCCTGGCCTTTGTTCATACCAAACAGCATCGCAATGTGGATTAACTCGTCGCTTGTGCGGATTTTGGCCTTATTATTGCTAAATGTTGCAAAAGCATAAAAAGCACCGTAACGGTTGCACATTTTCAGGAAAGTTCTGAGTTTTGAGAACAAAATCGCCCGGCTAACCCCGCTCGAGTTGACAATCCGACCAATATCAATCAAAAAACAAGCTTGTTTTTTCTCAGCGATTAGTTTTATAGCACCTTCATCAAACGCATAATCATCTAGCACGATCAAAACTTTCTTGTTTTTGAATTTTGCCCCGGCATCAATTACATTAACTGATTTGACCAGTTTACTTTTATCCTTTATGGAATCTAAAAAATAGAATTTCTCAAAGCCAAAGTCTTTTGAGTTAATGTCTTTTGGATTAAAACCAAGTTCAGCCTTCGGGTCAGCAGGTACAGGAGTTAAATTCAATAGGTCGAACATAAAAAATACTCGCCTAATTCTTGGCAGGGGACTTAGCCGTAGAGCTTTTTTCCTCGGGTTTCTTCTCCTTTTTTACATATGGTTCAAAATGATATGGAGTTCTTGCAGCCTTTTTGCGCCTCAACCTCTTATTCATGCTCTTCTTCTTATTTGGCCTTCCGGAGTTTCCTGCAGAAGTTAAACCCCTAAAGGATTTGCCAGAGCGCATCACTGAACTGATATTGACCGTTGGTTTGTAAGGATCGGCTAAAATTACCTCGAAAAACTTGTAGTTTCCATCTTCACCAATCCAGTAAGAATTGAGGACTTCCATGTTCCGGTATATTCGGTTGACTCTCTGCTCAGCCATTGCCTGATGGGACATTCCTGGCTGGACAAATCGGTAAAAGTTCTTGTGCTTTCTTCCGCCCATTGGCTTTCGTCTGGTTCTTCGTCCCTTATCGATCCTGACCCGAACAACAGAATAACCCTGTTTTGCCTTATACCCGAGCCTTCTTGCACGGATAAGGTTAGATGGATGCTCCACAAGGGCCATAACTGGCCCGTTTCTCCAGGCTAAAATCTTATTCCTAAAAGTACCATCCCGCGCCTTGTATTGCGCCTGCATCGTTTGTTCTATATACTTGTAAGCACCCATAAATCTCATCCTCTAGAAGAAACTTTTATATTATAAAACCTGCTAATAACAGTTGTTTTATTAGTCATCAAAACCATTAGCTAAGATGTAATATTAGTTCATTTGCTTATGTTTTTAAAGATTCGTTTTTATGTATAGTTAAGGATTTACTTTTTGATGAAACTTTTTTTGAAAAAAGTTTCTGGTGCTTAGTATGAGTGGACACGGAGAACAACCAGACGATTTTGCAAAAACAGTCACTGAAATAAAGACTGCTGAAGAAGATTATGATAAAATAATTGTGCAGGCCAAGGAGAAGGCAGCGGCAATAGCCAGTAAAAACTCGGAGCAGATTGCTGATGGCAAGAAAAAATCGTCAGAAGAAATGGTCCTGCTAAAAAATTCCAGGCTAAGTGCGGGAATGAAGGAGATAGAAAAATCTGTCCAGAAAACGATCCAGAAGGCAAAGGAAGATGGGGAAAAGGTTTCAAAAAAAGAACTTTCATCAGATGAAATAGCAAAAATTGCAAAGGAATTTTTAAGTAGCTTATAACGTTTAGATAGTTTATAACTGGTAGTTAACAGGTAGTGGGCTAAATCCTTAGCTGGATCTAACTCAAAAGCCAAAATCGGAAGAAGTCAGAAGGTATTTTCCATGTTCGTACCGAAGAAAATGAGAAAGGTCAGAATAATAGTACTAAAGGCAGAAGTAGAGAAACTCATCAAAGACCTTCATGAAATCGGGCTGGTACAGATAAGTAAGATCAGATACGAGGGGCTTGATGAAGGAAGGCCACTTCCTGCTTTTGATGAATTATCAGCTTATTTGGGTAAATTGCGGGCCATTTTTGCAATAATGGAGCAGGAACTCGGAAAAGCGGCCATGCAGAATACCGAAGAAACAAAACTTTTGGAGCCTTATGAAGCAATAGCACAGGTAAAAACCCTTAACACAGCTATTGAGAACCGGATAAAATCGCTTACGAAGCAAATCGAAGATGATTCTTCTTTGCTAAAAGACTTAGGGGCAAAAGCAGACTTTGTAAAAAAGCTCCTTGCATTTGAGGAAATTGATTTTAGTAAATTGAAATCTCGGACATTGGATTATAGACTGGGTAAATGCCAAAACCTCCAAAGCCTTCTTTTGCTAAAACAAAAAGCAGCCAAAGTAGATGATACTACAGTTCTTTCAAAAGCAGGCACAGAAAACACACTCATTGTCTTTAGGGCGAAAAACCACGCTGCAATTGATTCAATGCTGGCAGAAAGTGGATTTAGTGCAATAGATCTAGATTCTTCAATAACTTCGCCGGCAGAAACACACGCAAAAATAAATTCCCAAATAGTTGAGGCAAAATCAAGGATAGCAAATGCTAATAGCGAGCTGAAAACCATTTCAAAGCAATATGCTGCGCAGGTAAAATTACTGATCAGTTCCCTTGAAGTGGGGACAGCGCGGGCAGAAATATCAAGCAAGTTTGCAAATTCAAAATCCCTATACATAATACAGGGCTGGATTGTTGATGAAAATTATGATAAACTGGCCAAGGTTGTTGAGCAATACCACACTAGCGCAACCCTAGAGAGCATGAAAATGAACCATGAAGACCATCCGCCAATTGTATTTAACAACCCGAAAATTTCCTCTCCTTTCCAATTTTTAACAAAAAATTATTCCCTTCCAAACTACTTTGAAATCGACCCGACAATGGCATATTTTATCGCCCTTCCAATAATATATGGTATGATTGTTGGGGATGTCCTGTATGGGATACTTTCGATTTTCATTGCACAGTGGTTTTTGAAAAAGTTCGAAAAAAGCGAGATCATGCGGAACGTTTCCCTGATCTGGTTTTATTCCGCATTTCCGACCATACTTTTCGGGATAATTTTTGATGAGTGGGGCGGGCTCTCACACCTTCATCTTGCGGAACTGATAACAAAATGGACTGGAATTGAGTTACTTCATGCGCCATTATATTCTGGCTTGCACAGAATAGAAAACGTAATTACATTAGTTGAAATAACCGTAGTTGTGGGCCTAATTCACCTTGCGCTCGGGTTTTTGTTCGGTGCAATTAACGAGTGGAATCATAACCGCAAGCATTCGATCGGGAAATTGGCCTGGATAGGCCTTGAAATAGGTGCAATCCTTGCCCTTTCGGCAGCAATAGCGCATACTTCGTTCCTCATACCAGGGCTGGTATTTATTGTAGGCTCGATCATAGTAATTGGGGCAACCGAAGGAATTATCGGCATAATTGAGATCCCGGGCCTTGTGGGAAATGTCCTATCTTATGCAAGAATTGCAGCAATAGGGATAGTCGGGGTCGTCATTGCGGAACTGCTAAATGAGTTTTTAGTGCCGCTGCCAGAGCAGGGGTTTATGGCAATTCTTTTAATTCCGTTATTTATTGGTTTGCATATACTGAATTGTTTCATTGCAATGTTCGAATCGCTGATACAGGGGGGACGTCTTAACATCGTGGAATTTAGGTCAAAATTTATGCACGGTGGGAACAGTTTGTTTAGCCCGTTCGCGATGATAAGTTCGAAGAACTTGTCAGTATTGGAATAGAAAGATTCCAATCGGATGAGAAATCTCGAAAAGAAATGATTCGAGAACTAAAATAAATTGTATAAATAAAAAGTTGAAAAATATAAAAAATGAAGAAAACAAGGTGAAAATATATGGCAGATGTAACAGCAGCAGGAAATTTTTTGACTTCGGAAGGAGCAATAGCAATTGGAGCTGGAATTGCAATGGGCCTCAGCGCACTTGCAGCAGCATGGTCTCAGGGAACAGTCGGCGCAGCCGCAATGGGCGCAGTAGCTGAAAGACCAGAACTTGAAAAAAGCATGTTGATTTACCTGGTACTTCCAGAAGTCCTTGCAGTATTCGGTTTCCTGGTGGCAGTTCTTCTCTGGCTCAAAATAGCTGGTTAAAGGTGCTATAAATGGGTATTGAGAAGCTAAAATTCTCGCTTCTCGCAGAGGGAAAGCAGGAAGCGGAAGCAATAATCCATGAAGCAGAGCGGCATGCAAATGAAATGCAGAAAGAAGAAGAGCAAAAGCATGCTGCAGCAGTTGTGGAACTTGAAAAGGAAATAGAAAAAACCCTCCAGGAGCGAAGAAACGAGAAAGTCGCATGGGCACGCCTAGAAGCAAAGCGTATAACTGCTGAAGCAAAGGAAGATGCGGTTGCAAATGCAATCGAGGAATTTTTCTCTGCTTTAGAAAAAATGCGCAAAGGCAATGAATACAAAAAATTCATGAAAAACGCAGCCGAGCGGATAGGAAGTGAGCTTGAAGGCAACTTGGTTCTCCATGTCGTAAAGGGCGAAAAAGGCCTTTTGCCGAAAGTCAAGAACGCTGAAATCAAGGAAGACCTTGAGGGACTTGGGGGAATACTTGCCGAGAGTAGCGATGGCAAACGAAGGCTGAACCTGACTATTGAAACCCTTTTCGAAGCCAAACGGGACGATATTCGGCGCAGGATTTACGATAAGATGTTTGGAGGCAAATAATGGGACTGCCAAAACTTCCGTTTCCGCGGATTTATAGCAAAGCGCTTGTTTACGGCTATGCTAATGCCAGAATAAAGGCAATGAAAGGCCTTTTGCTTAGCAGCAGCAGTCTTAACGACCTCATCCGAGTAGGATCAATTGAAGGAATGGCAGAACTGCTTCAGAAAACAGGCTACAAAAATGAACTTAGCGCGGCTGCACTAAACAATAGCGGCTCTCGCCTTATTGATGTTGCAGCATCCAGAAACTTTGTAAAGGTAGCTAAAAAAATATTAAAAATAACCCCAACTGGAGACAGAAAAGCGTTGCAAGCACTTCTATTGCGATGGGATTTATCAAACTTAAAAACCATAATGCATGCAAGGAAATTAGGATTGCCATTTGATGAAGTCGAACCGAACCTATTTGAAGTAGGCGCGCTAACTGAGGATGAATTCAAAAAATTGATGCGCGCAGATGAAGGCAGTATTGGAAAGGAGCTGAAAAGGACCGAAATCGGCAAGCAGCTCATGGAGCAGAGTGGTGGAAATGCAGGCGCAGGCGAAAAATTCAAAAAAGCGCTCTCAAGCACCGATGGGTTTATCGGTATGGAAAATGTAATCGATTCATCAGTCTATGATATGATGGACCGACAGCTTGAGAGGGCTGGCGGAAAGGAACTTAACCACATACGGAATATTTTGAAAAAAGAAATAGATTCCAAAAATATCATGATAATTGAAAGATTAAAGAAAAGAAATGCTGATCGCAAGAAAATAATGTCCAGTTTAATAGTCGGTGGAACAATAAAAGAAAGTATACTTGCAAAACTCGCAGAAACCAAAGATCTGACTGCAGTTGTCCCAATAATAAAATCCAGATTCCGCAATTTTACCCTTAAAGAAGGAGCGAACCTAACTGAATTGGAAATTGCACTTGAAAAGGCAATAGCGCACGAAAAATTAAGCGCATTCAACCGGGCGATTCTTTCGGTAGGTGTGATTGTGGGGTTCATGATGCTAAAGGAAGAGGAAGTAAACAACCTCAGAAAAATCGGCAAAGGAAAAGAATTTGCACTTTCAGAAAATGATGTCAAGGAAATGTTAGTAGTAATATAGCGTGATGAGAGAAGTAATGACGGAAATAATGGTACGGCAGATAATGAGCGGATAATGAACGGGTAGTGGTGTCACAACAGTATGAAATCCAAAATATTGGTAATAGGCGATGAGGCCCTTGTTACTGGCTTTAATCTAGCCGGGCTCAGCGACTCAGTTTCAGTTAATGAGCAAAACTTTGCAAAAGAGCTTGAATCAGCGCTTGCAAAACCAGAATTTGGAATCATCATTGTAAATGAAAAAATGTTAGCGAATATCGAATGGAGATTAAAGAAAAAACTTGATTCAATCGCTTATCCAGTGATTGTTCCGATGCCAGATTCAGGCGGAACGAGCACCGAGGGCGATGAGATAAAAAAACTCATCAAAAGAGCGCTTGGGTTTGATCTGGCAGCGAAAAAGTAAAAAAAACTAAACACTTGTGGAGTTGAAATATATGGCAAACAAAAAAGATGAAGGTTACATAAAAAGAATCAGCGGTCCGGTTGTTGAAGCATATTTACCAACTGCAAGGTTGTATGATGTTGCACGGGTTGGGGATTTGAAAATCCTCGGCGAAGTTATAAGAATCGTGGGAACCACTTCAATTATCCAGGTTTATGAAGATACTTCTGGCCTTAAACCAGGAGAACCAGTATTTTCAACTGGCGAACCACTTTCAGTCGAACTTGGTCCAGGTATTTTGCAGAACATTTACGATGGTATCCAAAGGCCGCTCGAAACAATAGAAAAGGAATCAGGCGGAGTGTTCATTAAAAGAGGAATTGAAGCGCCACCATTAGACCGAAAGAAGAAATGGGATTTTAAGGCTACAGTAAAGAAAGGGGATAAAATAAAGAAAGGGGATATTATTGGTACTGTTCAGGAAACCGATCTTATTGAACATCGGATTCTTTCTCCTTATGAAGGAAAAGTTGAAGCAATCAAATCAGGTAATTTTACTGTGGAAGAGGAAGTCGCGCGAATAAGCCATGAAGGAAAGAAATACGGAGTAAAAATGTATCAAAGATGGTTTGTTAGAAAATCTAGACCAGTAATTGAAAAATTCCCTCCAAATATCCCATTAGTTACAGGACAAAGAGTAATAGATACATTTTTTCCAATAGCTAAAGGAGGAACTGCATGCATTCCAGGTCCATTCGGGTCAGGAAAAACCGTAACCCAGCAGAGCCTTGCAAAATATTCCGACACGCAAATTGTCGTTTACATTGGTTGCGGCGAGCGTGGAAACGAAATGACTGAAGTTCTTAAGGAATTTCCTGAACTTAAGGATCCCAATACCGGAAAACCGCTTATGCAGCGGACAGTACTTATCGCCAATACTTCAAACATGCCAGTGGCTGCGCGTGAAGCAAGCGTTTACACTGGAGTTACTATTGCAGAATATTTCAGAGACATGGGTTATGATGTTGCACTTATGGCTGATTCAACTTCCAGATGGGCTGAAGCTATGCGTGAAATTGGTGGCAGATTAGAAGAAATGCCTGGTGAAGAAGGTTATCCAGCTTATCTGGCACGAAGGCTTGCTGAATTTTACGAAAGAGCCGGTAGGGTCAGATGCTTGTGCAGTGAAAAAGAAGAGCGATATGGTTCAGTTACAATTATTGGCGCAGTTTCGCCCCCAGGGGGTGATATTTCTGAACCGGTTTCGCAAAACACGCTCAGGGTTACAAAAGTTTTCCTGGCACTTGATGCATCATTGGCATACAGAAGGCACTTCCCGGCAATCAACTGGCTAAAGAGTTACACACTTTATGCTGAAAGCCTTGAGGAATGGATGGGCACAAATATTTCAACTGACTTTACAAAAATGGTAAAGGACGCAATGATCATGCTCCAGAAAGAAGCAGAATTACAGGAAGTCGTGCAACTGGTTGGCCCAGATGCTTTGCCTGAAAAGGAGCAGGCCATTTTATTGGTCACAAAAATGCTAAGGGAAGATTACTTGCAGCAAAACGCATATTCTGACCTTGATGCTAGGTGCAGCTTCAAAAAACAGTACATGATGTTGAAATCCATCATGAAATTCTGGGACTTGACATCAAGCAATCTTGAGCGCGGAGTTCAGCTCAAAAAGATTGCAGATATTCCTTCAGTTAAAGCAATTGGAAGAATGAAGGAAATCGCAAAGATGGAAGAATTCGATAAACTCCAAAAGGAGATGGATGGAAACTTTGAGATGTTAAAACAATAAGCATAGTGCAGATGATTATGAGAAATTATGAAGAAAATTGATAAAAAAATGATACTTTAGGTGAAATGATTATGAAAGAATATAAGACAATCACGGAAATTTCGGGTCCGCTAGTTTTTGTTTCGGATGTCAGCGGCGTAAGCTACAACGAAATCGTTGAAGTTATGCTGCCAGATGGCGAGCGAAGAAAAGGCCAGGTACTTGATGTTAGTGAAAAAATTGCAGTGGTACAGGTGTTTGGTCCGACAGCCGGAATTTCAAGCGGACAGACCACAGTAAGGTTCCTTGGTGAAACCATGCGCCTTGGCCTTAGCAGTGATATGCTAGGTAGAGCATTTACTGGCCTTGGTGAACCACGCGATAAAGGCCCGCGGATCATCCCAAAGGAAAAAGTCGACATTAACGGATTGCCAATTAATCCATATTCACGTGAATTGCCAAACGAATTTATCCAAACCGGAATTTCAACTATTGATGGTATGAACACTCTTGTTCGTGGTCAGAAATTACCGATCTTTTCCGGAGCAGGACTTCCGCACAACCAACTGGCTGTGCAGATTGCAAGGCAGGCAAAAGTTAGAGGATCTGGAGAAAAATTTGCAGTTGTATTTGCAGCAGTCGGTATTACTCATGAAGAATCTTCTTTCTTCATTAGGGACTTTGAAAAGACTGGCGCGCTCGAAAACGCAGTTCTTTTCCTTAACCTGGCTGATGATCCATCAGTTGAACGTATAATTACGCCACGGCTTGCATTAACTACTGCTGAATATCTTGCTTATGAACAAGGAATGCACGTACTTGTACTTATTACGGACATGACCAATTATTGCGAGGCACTTCGTGAAATTTCTTCTGCAAGACAGGAAGTTCCAGGTCGACGTGGTTATCCAGGTTACATGTACACGGACCTTTCAACCATATACGAACGAGCCGGAAGGGTGCGGGGAAGCAAAGGTTCAGTTACACAAATTCCAGTACTTACTATGCCTGGTGATGATAAAACACATCCAATTGCAGATCTTACCGGATACATTACTGAAGGCCAGATCCTCCTGAGCAGAGACCTTCACAGAAAGAACATCTATCCACCGGTTGATCCATTGCCATCACTTTCGCGACTTATGAATTTAGGTATTGGTGGAACCAAGACTAGGGAAGATCACAAAGGTGCTTCAGACCAATTATATGCAGCATATGCAAACGGCCGCGATCTGCGAAGCTTGAGTTCGGTTGTTGGTGAAGAAGCACTTTCTGAAGTTGACCGGAAATACCTTAAGTTTGCTGATGAATTTGAAAAGAAATTCGTTATGCAGGGCCAATATGAGGACCGGACGATTGAGCGGTCTTTGGAAATTTCATGGGATTTGATGTCGATACTTCCTGAAGCAGAATTAAAGAGAGTAAAGAAGGAGCACATTGAGAAATACATGGCAAGAACGAAACGTTCTTGACTCTCTTGAACGTAAAACGTTCAAGGACATGAAAAAGAAACGGTAAAAACCAAAAAAAGATTTAAGTGGGAACTATGAACGATAAGATATTGAAGTGTGTGGTTTCAATAGTGGCAGCCATAAGTCTATTATTACTAATGCAAACTTCAGCATACAGTATCGTTGCAGTTGCCATCATTGTTTGTTTCTTGGCCATACTATTTTACTTATTGGTAAAAATGATCCTCACCGCAGCTTCTGCAGAAAGAATGAAAAGGGTGATTAAATTTGATTTTTATCCAATGACATCAGTACTTAGGAATACGAAAGAAAATTGGGATGCAATGGAACAGGCAATAAAATTTATAAAAGAGGAAATGTTTCAAAAAAAACCATACGCCCTAGCATTTGCATTAACAATATTTATTACGACCTTAACCGTAAAAGTTAAATTCTTAGATCTATCCGATTCCCATAATTGGATTCTTATAAGCGCAATATTTTTTGCAATAACTGGATTTTTATATTTGTTAAATATTTTAATTGAAATAGAAAGAAGCTTGAAAATGAAAACTCAAAACTGGAGACGGTGAACTGACATGGCTGGATTCAAAAAACCGATAGTAATTATCGATGGCAACGGCTTTGCTGCTACCCTACAGGGTGAAAGAACCGAAAGGCGGCAGGTCCTCACTAGATATGGTTCACTTGAAGCAATGTGCACCAGGATAGGTGGAAGAGAAGTGTACTCCATAAGACGAGATGGAGAAGTCAGTACTCCAAAACTTTCTCCTGCGCATGCAAGGGTATTTTTAGCAAGGCAAATAGATGCCGCTGCAATTTTGGCAAGTGGAACAGTTACTTTGAGCAATGGTCGCTACCAGGAAGGAGACTTCATAGTATGCAGAGATCTTCTGAGATTAGGTTTAGAGTTGGAATCTTTTGATGGCTTTGCAGTTGGTTCTGGAAGTGCAAGAAGACGTACTGAAAATTTGGGCCCGTTTAGTGTAAGACTGAATACCCTCTTACATGCAGTTGGTACTGAATTGGGCATTGGGGTTAAATCGGATGCTGTTCTTTGTGCAGTCGCTTCGGAAGGAGAGGGCAATCATCAGCCAACTTCACCAACATGGACCGGAGACATTACCCACGGGGAGATTAGTGCGGAAGTCCTCCTATCAGCAGAACTTGGACTTCCATTTTCACTCTTGGGAATTGGGATTAAGCCAAATGGAACTAAACAAGTTACACTTCCCAATGCAGTTGTAGAACACACATATAATCAGGAACTAGGAAGATTTGTAACAAGAGCAATAGAACTTTTGGAGTAGATCACATATGGCAGCAACAGATGTAAATCCAACAAGAATGGAGCTAATCAAGACAAAAGATAGAATAGCTCTTGCCAAAAAAGGCCACAAGCTCCTTAAGCAGAAGCGGGACGCACTCATCCTTGAATTCTTTAAGATGCTAAAGAAGGCACAAGATCTCCGTTCGGAACTTGCAAAGAAAGTTGCGGTGGGTCATCGCTCGCTCGGGATTGCAGAATCATACCATAGCATTCAGGAGCTTGAAAAAGTTGCGCTCGATCTTAGGCGAGAAGTTGAAATTGATATTGAAGTACGAAACGTCATGGGCGTGAAGATTCCGGTAATTGATGCTAAAATGGAGAAAAAGGATTTTCTAAATTCTCCAAATTATTCAGTAGCCGGAACAAGTGCTAAAATCGATGCAGCAGTTACTGATTTTAACGAAATAGTGGATATGACAGTAAAATTAGCAGAAACAGAAACTGCAATCAAAAGACTTATTATTGAAATCGAAAAAACAAAGCGAAGGGTTAATGCCCTTGAGTTTGTTGTAATGCCAAAATTAGAAGATACTAAGAAGCTGATTTCATTTAGGTTAGATGAAATGGAAAGGGACAGTTTTGTCAGTTTGAAGAGCATTAAGAGAAAACTGGAAAAGGAAAAGAAAAGCTCTGCTTAAAGTTAGATAAAAAGTGCGAAACATAAAAATATAAATTGGGCGACATATCTAAATAAATATGAAAAGAATGGTTAGAAGCGGAGCTGGCACTAATGCTGGACCTTCAGCTCGCGCAAATTTTCCAAGAGAACCGTTTCAATCAAGTACCTATCTGGTCCACACTATTTATGGCGTCTCATTAGTTAATGCCAGATCAAAAGTTTATGTAAAAGTTGGTAGTGAGTACCTAGTAAAGCTAATTGAAGATGTAGCAAAAGGGGAGGAAATTCTATTTGCCAAAGAGGGAATACCTGAAGCAACTTTGGATAATATAGGAGTAGCTTTGGCAAAAAGTAGCCGCTATGCAGCTGCGCAGCCTATTTTATTTAGGAGATTAAAAGATGGAAAGCTTACAACGGCATTTAGGTATGCACTTTTAGAAGGAATAATTCAGCCTCAAAGCGGTTGGCCGAAAAGTCTTTCGGGTAATGGAAAGATCAGGTCTTTGATAGCTGGAGAGAAAGACGTAGAACTCGGGGAAGAAGAAGGAAGAGCAGCTACACACTTCATACATGAAAGCTTAGTTGCAGCGCACGTCCAGCCAGTTACTGAAGACCATATGAAGTACGGATGGCTTGGAGGAAAGGTCATAGCTCCAAGAAACAGATTGGCGGTTTTTGATGCATTAAAAGGAATAGCACCAAAATTAAGTGAACTCGCAGACCAGCAATTTAGCGATGCCTATCGGCTTTACATAACAATAAGACAAAAAGTTATGGAAGCAATTGCACTTATTTTATCAGGAAAACCTGTTGAAAAAGCACACGCAACAGAAGGAGAGGGAAAAGAACAAGGCGAAGGACTATCTGTAAAACCAGAAATTGCCCTGGTTGCAGAACATTTTGCAAGTGACATTAGTGAAAAATATGCAGTTGGAAGGGTAATAGAAATAAGAAAGCTGAATGGGCAGCAAAAAGCAGAAAAGGAACAAGGAAACCGATTTTTCAAAGGAGTCGTTACTGGTGAAATAAGCGATGAGAAAGTAAAGATTAAACCCTTAACCAGCATAATGTATGAGAATTCGGTAATAATGCCAATTGTCAGAAGGGTCACATATGAATTTTTAATACGTGAAAGAATTCCGGTCGAATGGTTAGGCTGGGTTCAACAACCGCCACACATAACATTAATCAGTGAAACAGGGGACGCATTTGGCTACTCTGATAGATTCAGGAGAAATTATGGCAGGTTTAGAGAAAAATTAGCTTTGGCAGGCGCAACTTTGCTTGATAAGTTTGCAGGAGAAGTAGCAGAAAGAGCAGACTATTCAGATACGCCTTTGGCCCAGCAGGTTACAAAAGCAGAACAAATACTAATTTCAAAATTAACTGATGGAACCATGGATCAGCTTTATGGATGCCCAAGCGGCACATTACTAAGAGTATTTGATTTGTATTACAAACTAACTCATTCTGTCCCATTTGAAATGTTTTATAACACGCACCTAAGAGAACTGATAAAAAGTAAAAAAGCTGCAAGCGTTGGCGGGATGAAAATAAATACAACAGCAGAAGAGGACGAAGTTGCCAAAACAATAGCCCACCTGAAGAATATGGGGCTGGAATTTGATGAACACGGGGATATGAAAAGTTATTTCATTGGTACCGCTGCATTTGTAACGGTTTTTGGAATTCCCAAGGCCACTGGGGAAAATTATTCTCTTGAATGTAGAGTCTTTAATGGTGAAATCTCTCCAAATGAAGCATTGCAGCTTGCCGGGCTGGATTTAATTAAAGCAAAAGTAAGTGGCAATTTGGTAGCTGACAGAGAAGCCTTGGCTCTACTTAAGGAAATGGGTTTTGAAAGCGTATCACATCTTTATCCAAAAGCAGGAGCAAAACTAAAACCTTATTTCTGAATTATCGAGCCATTTATAAATATTTTTTGTCACAGTACATTTGCTATTATCAAATGGAGGCAAAAAATATGGTAAGAACTCGTTTTAGCGATCGTTATGCTGAATCAAGAATTGGAATGCACCAAGGATCAACAGGTGTTTTTAGGTCAGGTTTACTTGGAAGCGAAGGGAAACTGTTCAGAACACCCGAAGGAAGAGATGATGACATCCTCCCCACCCTAAAGGGTGGGGTTTCCTTTTTTGGGATGTCAAAAACTCACAAGAGTTTTTTGTACTGATTGATTTTGCACATATTTTCTTACAGTCTTCAGATCAACATCACTAACCGTCCTGAAGAACTT
>JACRGB010000001.1 GCA_016212505.1 Microcaldota archaeon | reverse complement strand
CCACTACTGAGCAAAAATATTCCGGTAAAAATTAGATACTTAAGGGGAAAATCTGGCTTTTCCCCTTAACCCCTTACCATTTGTTGCGCTTTTACGACCCCACCTTAGAAAAGGTGGGGATTAGCGCGCAACCCGATTTAAGTCCCGATGATATATGCCCTTTTCATGTGCTGCAGCCATTGCAGTGCAGATTTGCTCCAGAATTCCTTTGGTGTGAGAGGAAGCCAGTTGCCCTTCATTCACTAGCGCACCAAGGGATCTGCCATTCACATATTCAGTCATAACATAGCGGCGGGATTTGTCAAATAAACCGTGAGAAATGTACCTTACAATGTTTGGGTTGTGCAAACTAGCGATGGCAGATATTTCTCTTTCAAATAACGTAATCGCAGTAGCAACGTAGCGTTCTTCGAGAACCTTCACCGCAACCGCAGCGGGATATTTGTTCACGTTAAGGTGGGTAATTGACGGGGTTGAACTAAGATCATACTCCAGGTCAGTGCGTTCTGCCAAAAAAACTGATGCTTGGCCGCCTTTGCCTAATTCCCTAACGATCTTATAATTAACTGGCCTGCCAAGAGCATTAAGGCCAGCTGGAAGAACAAGGTCGATAAGTGAGTTGCGTGGTTGGGTAGAAAGGGCATCTGGTGCCATTGCTGGAGCTGACTGTGTTGCTGCAGGAACAGAGCTCATCAGCACAGTATCAGCTGATCCGGCAGAGTGCCGAACTTGCTCTGGTTGAGCAGGTTGCCCAGGAACTTGAGGCCTTTTCATACGCGACATGTTATAATTAGTGTTTCAAAAGTATTTTAAATGAGCGTAATTCAGGGGAGCGAGCGGAAGGACAAATTTTCGCAAAAATTTGTCCGAATTGTAAATTATCAAATTTACAATACGAAAACAGGATCAGCAGAAACTGGGAACTGAAAATGGCGACAAAGGGATTATTTGACTCTTCTTGGCCTTCGGCCAAGTCGCCCAATTTTCCAGTCGGCAAAACGCTAGACTGAAAACTGGCGATTGAGGGAAAATTGGGCTCGCGCGGAATCGAACCGCGCATCTCCACTGCACTCAAAACTTTTTTCCAAAAAGTTTCTGTGAGAGTGGCGTCTTACCGTTTTCGCTATTTTAAAAAAAATAGAATCGACTACGAGCCCAATCATTATTGAAGTTTGTGAAAGGTTTTTTATATACTTATATAGTAACAAAGATAACTCGAACAGTTTAGCCCCGTCGTCTAGAGCCTTGAACGAAATCTTTCAAGATTTGCCAATCAAGGCTGACAACGGTCAAGGATAGAAGGCTTTGGAAGGAACTTCTTTCGATAACGCGCTTTGCGCTTCAAAGAAGTTTCATCAAGAAAGAAGAAACCTTTTGACGGCAGTTCGAATTCCATTTCGGGAAACACAAAACCCGAAACAGGAAACGGATATCTGCCCGGGGCTATTTTCCATTTGTTTACTGTTTCCAGTTTTGAAAATCAATCGCTTTCCTTTGATATACAAAACCAAATAAGTTTTTCCGACTCGGTTTTTTGTATTTTACCTCATTTGGTTTTGTATAGTTGATCCAACTTTTTTAGTTGGATCAGTATAATGCGCCGCCATCAGAAACTGCTGGATCTTGTGGACTTTCCGCAGCAGCAGATCCTTCAGTCTCGCCCAAATCGTGGGGGTTTGCGGCAATTGCACGAGTTCGCGGCGATTTTTTGGGAGTTCGGATTTCTTGCCTTATTTCACCAAGGTCTATTGATGCAACAGATCCAAAAGGAGTAGCATCATAGGAAGATACGAGCTGGTCATTTAGGAATAGCTTGAACGATACTTTTTTGCCAATGTTTTTTGGGTAAATAAGGGAAAACCCATCAGGGTTTATTTTAACAGCCACTTTCGGATTAGCAGGAACAACGCGTAGGTCTGAAAATTTAGAAGTAGAATTCGCAGGAAAGGTAAGTTTAAAGTTAATGGTAAACTCATCGACCACGGACTTCTGGGGCTTCTTTGTTACTGAAGAAACGGTTTTGGGAGGATCGGGCGGAATACGATCGAGCATTGGGGATCCATATTTGAAAAAGGCTACGGTGGCTAGGGCAGCAATAACCGCACCAAACACAAATGGCGCAACATTGCTTTTTCTTTTTGGCGGGGCAAGAGGAGGAGCATCTGTAGGCGCAGAACCAGAGAGGGAGATAGGTGCTGGCGCGGGAATTCCTGCAGTGGCAGGTAGTGCGGCAGGGGGAGGAGTTATTTTTGCAGGCGCATCTATTGCAATAATAGCATCTGCCACTTCTCTTGCAGACTGATAACGTTCATTTGGATCGCGCTTAAGCAGTTTCATAATTATTGCTTCAACAGCTTCAGGCGGCTTGCGCGAGGGGCAACGATCGCTTATGGAAACCGGGTCACTGTGAAGTTTTGAAAACACAACTGCATCTAGAGTGTTGCCCTTAAGCGGAGTAAACGGATAGGTGCCAGTAAGCATATGGTACATCAAAACTCCGAGCGAAAATAAATCCGACCGTGAATCGCCTTTTTCGTCCCTAAATTGTTCTGGGGCCATATAGTCATAGCTGCCAATGCGGATGTGTGGCCTGGTCACTATACTCCGGTCATCCACAATTCTTGCAATTCCAAAATCCAGCAGCTTAACCTGGCCATCGCGGGAATAAAAGATGTTTGATGGTTTTATGTCCCTATGGGTTATGCTTGGATTATTGGTATGAGCAGCTTCAAGAGCATTGCAGATCTGCAAGACTATAGGTTTGAGAAAATCCCCCCAAGCTACTGGCGGAGAGGTTTTCTCTAAAGAAGAACCACTCAGGGTTTCAAATGCAATAAAAAAAGTCCTTCCGATCTGCCCAAAATCAAGGGCCTTGATAATATTTGGATGGTTCAGCGTCATCAATACTTCTGCTTCCCGTACGAATCTGGCTATAGCATCATCATTATCATTAGGAACATCAGACAGAATTTTCAGGGCAACCCTAGAGCCATTACCTGATGGGGAGGATATTGTATCACCCGAGCGGTCAATGCATTCAGCAAGATAAACAGCCGCCTGGCCTCCACTGCCAAGTGGTTCTGTGATTTTATAAAAAACAATTCGATCGCCAACCATACGGCCGGTCAGCACCGTGCCAATTAATGGGTCGTCTACGTCTGAAGAGGGTGCTGGCGGACGCGCCCGGGGAGCAGCCTCACTTGGAGCAGGTGGTGGAGATGGCGGAACCGCACGAGAAGCAGGAGCATCAGGAGAATCGATGGGCACAAGATCATCAACATTCAATTCAGCTGTTCCTGAACCATCAGGAGAAAGAGGGTGAACTGGCGGAGGATCGGAACGAGGTGCACCAGCTGAGCCAGTTACATTTTCTTCAGCTATTAGCAAATCTCCGGTGTGCACAGGATGAGTGACATCTGAACGAGGTGCCCCAGCAGCAGAGGAAAGGTCTCTTATTGTAGGCGGGCCTTCAGTTCTCTTAAAAACATTAGTAGGATCATTATCTTTTACTGGTTCTTTTGGTGGATTATTCGAAGGAGGACGATTCCCCCGGTTTCGTAGCCATCTCATGTTGTAGTTAATTGTACGAAAAGATTTAATAGGTAGCTGGATCAGTCACTTTTTTGGGCTATCAGCTGAGGAAGAGGAAGGGCCTTCGGTCTTACTCACACCGGAAGCATTGGAATTAGAATCAGACTCAGACTCATCCAATGAAAGATCATCGGTTTCAGGTTCAATGCGTGATTTTGCTGTGCGTGAGCTCCGATGTTTTGGAGCTTTAAAATTATCTGCAGTTACATTGATAGTTACATCATTTGATAATGAAAATCTTTTTGTTATTGTTATTCCATTGAGGGTTATATCAACAAAAGTATATACATCGCTGGAAGTGAGATCGAAGTGAAAATTTCCGGATTCCATCTGGATAATACTTCCATTAGGAAGCACCACTTTCGAGCCAGAAGGGGCAGTTAAGTTTATGGTTACTTGTTTTGGAAGAACTATTGCATAAGCTTGCGGAGTTTGTGGTGCTTGCGCGGGCCTAAATCGCGAACCTAATATTGCGCCGAATGATCCTGCCGCGGCAAGGGCGGCAATTGCAGCAGTTACACCCACAGCCATAAAGAAGCGGGAGGATTTTCGTGAGGGGGAGGGAGACGAAACCGGTGCCGGCGCAGGAGTTATTGCTGGCGCAGCGGTAAGTAGCAGAGGAGATGAATCAGGAGATAATGAAAGGGCATTGGCTGCTCCGGGATCAACAAGTAATCCTTCTGCCGCGAAAATTGCGTCCCGAAGTTCCCGGGCGCTTTGGTATCGCGCTCCTGATTTTGGTGCCATAGCCCGCATGATTATTTGTTCAATATTTGGAGGCAAGAGGATATCCGAACGGACAGCACTGGGAGTAAAATACTTTCCTGCTAATTTCTCCCGGACCAGATCAGTATAGTTGTGCCCATTATATTGGGTGAATGGTGAGGCATCGGCAACCATTTCGAACATTATGACCCCTAAGGCGAATATGTCCGAACGCAGATCAACTGCACCAGGATCAGTCATTTGTTCTGGGGACATATAATCAGGAGTACCGAAAAGTTGGCCTTGCGCGGTCAGATTAGACCGGGTAATGTCTTTTGCAATCCCAAAATCAAGAATTTTTACCGTTCCATCTGCAAGGATGATAATATTTTCCGGCTTCAGGTCCCTATGGAGGATATCTTGGCCATGCACCGCCATCAGGCCCTCAAGCATCTGTTTGATGTAAAAACTTGCCTCTTTCCAGGAGAGGTCTCGGTGTGCTGCGATAAACTGTGAGAGGGTTTTGCCTTGAAGGTACTCGGTCACTAAATAAGGCCTTACTCCAGAATTTGCATCAATAGTCCCATGATCCACATAACGGAGTATATTTGTATGATAACTTAATCTTTGCAGTATTTCTGCCTCCCTCAAAAAGCGTGCAAGTGCCCTATCATTGCTCTTAAAGGAGCTGCGTAGGACCTTGATCGCAAATGTGTGCTCATCCGGGGTTTTTTCTGGTGTTTTTTCTGGAGCTTTGTCTAAAGATCCTAAAGGCGCACCGGCTTCATTAGGAAAAGCCCTGCCAAGATAAATACGGGAAGAGCCACCTTCCCTAAAAACGCTTACAATCTGGTATTTTTGTGCATTGCCGGATGAATCCGGAATCCCGCTAATTACGGTGTCTATGAGAGGATCCTGTGCAGCAGTGTAACTATGCAGCTCAGGCCTTGGTACGGGAACTGGCGGATGCGTACCTCTGGATGGAGGAGAACGGGGAGGCTGGGAAGGAGGGACTCCAGATGCTTGCATGTTATAATTTATGTTAGAAAAGAATTATAAATCTGTATAAATCCTCTTCGGAAGATTTTGGGCGCCAGATACTCCAGATACTATCGCTGATCAGTGGGCGCAGGGTTATTTGAAGGCAGAGGAGAAAAATCCCCTTCCAGTACTAAAAACATCCGATCACGATCAGGAGTAACTTTTTTCGTAATGGAACTCCCATCATAAATAATAGTAAATTCTAAGTCTTTGGTTCCCCTTGGATAAACAAATTCCATCGGACTACCGATGGATAGGTGCTTATCGATACCGCCTGGCCCGCTGAGCTCTGCGCTTACCGGAAGCTTGAAAACTATTTTTACACTTGAAGTTTGAGTACCGCCATCACTAGCGCTCACTTGCCTAGGTTTTCGGGTTGAATGTGAACCGGAACCATTTTGTGGGATTGAAGAGCCGCTAGCTAGATCAGTCCGACCAACCAGACCAGCCAAATCTGCACGCATGGCCATATCTGCCCGCTGGCCAAGTGCTACCTTGGAGGGCCCATTGGTTTCGGAACTAGCATCAGTAGGTTTGCCACCATCACGGATTCCATCGTTAAGGGAATTTTCAGAAAAAAAATCTTCGGATATTTCATACCTGCCACTTTTATTGGGAATAGGGTAGGGAACGGGTTTTCCCTCTGAGGATGATTTTAGTGTGAGCGCGATTTTTTCTTCCCCGACTGGATAATTAAAAACAATATCATGGCCGGTTGATTGATAGACTGGAAGGCCCTGGCCGGTGAGTTCAGCACCTTCTGGAATAGAAATAATTATTTTGTTGGTTGGATTGATTTTTTCTGCGGAAATATTTTCTGAAGGAGGAGGCGAGGAGTGTATCGATCGCATGAAAAGAGCGTGCCTGATTCCTAAACTGATTCCAATAGCTGTAACTGCCACCCCTGCAAATCCTAAAATTGTAGGCAAGGAAATTCTGGAAATTCTTTTTTTAGGGGCCAACGAGCCAGATTCGGTAGTAGGGTCCACAGGGCCTGCGGCAGAGATAGCTTCAGGAGCAACGGTATGAGCTGGATTTTGAGAGGCGCCAAGTCCGTGAGCAGCTGCAAATTCCGAAAGTATTTGCAGGATATTTTCTGCATTTGGCCGCTGATTAAAAACTGGATTAAGGGTATCCATTATCATTTTTGCAATAACTGGAGGAAAATCAGGCCGATAATCAGCAATTGGCCTGGCGGGGACAGACAACCGTTCATTTGTCACTTGCTGAAGGTTGGTCCCATCATATTTAGTAAAGGGCAATTCTCCAGTAAGTGAAAGATACATTATGACCCCAAAAGAAAAAATATCCGTGGCAGTTACATGTGAGTTGGACTGGAATTGTTCTGGGGACATAAAATCCGGAGTTCCAAAGGTCTGGTCTTTTGCAGTTGCAGTAAGACTTCCTTCTAATTGTTTTGCAATGCCAAAATCAAGAAGATAAACCTTTCCATCTGGAGAAATCCTTATGTTGCCGGGCTTTAGGTCCCGATGCACAATTTTAGCAGCATGAGTGGCAACCAAAATCCTAGCAGTTTGAATAAAATAGGGTACAGCTTCAGTTAATGGCAGCATAAGCTTAGTATCAAGAATTTCATCAAAGCCCTGGCCTGGAATGTAGGGAGTAACCAGAAAGAATTTTGAATGCTTATCATCACCAAGCCCAAAATCAACTAACCGGACTATTCCATCAGATCTGATTCGGGATAAGCTCGCCGCTTCTTCAAGAAACCTACTGACCATTTGGTCTTGTTCTGCAAGGCCAGGTGGCAAAATTTTTACTGCGAAAAGATCGTCAGCTACTGAAAAATCCACCCTGCCTGCGGCCTCCTCTTGTTCTGTTACTTTTTTTGCAAGATAAACCGCGCCTTGCGCACCTTCACCGATCTTGCCCATAATAGAATATTTGTTGCGCTTATCAGAGGAAAGGGTTTTACCGATTAGAGAATCAAGATCAGGATCCATAATCATCTCTGAAAAAAGAACACGATGTGCCCTGGTAGGTTCATGCGGTCCACGATGCCGATGAGCCAACTCGCCACTACCTGTAGGGCTAGAATGTGAAGTACCAGGCCTGCTGAGATTTCTCATGTTATAATTTATGTCAGAAAAGTATTATAAACAGGGCAGTGTGTATCATGCATCAGATGAGCAGATACACCATACTTATCAGAAGATTATTTGCCTCTTTTTTTGGGCAATGTGAATTCGTCTTTTTTAACTTCTACCTGGCCATCTGCAGCCAGATCAACAGGTTTTGTTTTGACTTTTTTGCCCAAAGTAAATGTAAAAACAGTAGGGTTGGCACTATAGGGGTAGGTTATTGCAACCGAAATAGTCCCAGCTCCTGGGCGGGTTGGGTGTTTTACCGAATCAGGCCCGATTATGCTTGTCCCTTCTGGGACAATAAATATTTTTTGTACTTGCGAAGGGGCTTTGGCCGTCTCTACTTGCGGCTGAGTATCCGGAGGGGGAAAAAATCTGGAAATGGAGGGAATGGATGGCCGGGGAATATGGTCCAGTAGTTCTGGTTTGAGTGCAATAACAGAAACAGCTGCCATCACTACGACGCCCAAAGTTGTAATGATCAGCTTTCGGCCTAAATGCAGGGGTTTTGGATGCGATACTGCCTCCTGAATTTCAGATAGGGTTGGACGTGTTTCTGGTTTAGGATGGATAGCGCGCATAATCACATCTTCAAGTTTTGCGGACATTGGCGGCAAATTATTAGCCCTGCGAACTTGGTTCGGAGAGGGGATTTCTCCGTATTTGGAAGTTTTCATATGAAAATACACTGCAGGGGCAATTGGCCCTGGATCGGTAGTGGATTTCGAGTTTTCTATCGGAAGTTTTCCGCAAAACATCTCGTACATGATTACACCTAAAGAATAAATGTCGACCCTATGGTCATAAGTTTTTTCATATGCCTGCTCTGGCGCCATATAGCCAACAGTACCTACAAAACTTCCTGTTCTTGTAAGGCGGCTCGTAACTTTTTTCATAGTATCATCTGGATCGCTACGAAGGACAAGTCCCAGATCGCCTATTTTTAGGGTGCCTTCCTTAGTTAGGAAAAGGTTTGAGGGCTTAAGATCACGATGAATAAATCCCTTTGCGTGCATAAAAGAAAGACCAGTGCAACATTGCGCCAGGATAGATGAACATAAACGATAATCAGCAGGTTTAATGGGGGCTTTTTCACTAATTAATTTCGTAAGATCAGGACCATCCACAAATTCCATTACGAAAAAGGGCTGGTCGGTTGCTTCAACTGAATGCGAAATAAGCTGGAGGATATTAGGATGCCCCGAAAGTGCTTCAAGTGCCCGGGCTTCCTTGATAAATCGCTTCATGTTGGTTTTTGTAATTTCGCCGGGATGGATAACTTTTAATGCTACGCGTTCGCCTTCTGGGCCATTGGCAAGATAAACTGCCCCCATACCGCCTTCTCCAATCAAACGGACTTGTTTGTAGGCTACCCCGCGTTCATCGGTATGAAATACTGAAAAATCCTGAAGAGTATCTGTTGTAGGTTCTGCGCTTGCAGTTTTTGTGCTTGTAGCTTCTGGACCGGCTAGATGATTCATGGGAGGTTCATTAACTGGAAGAGCCCCTGGTGCTCTTTGGCCCCCATTTGACGGAGGTCGAACGGGGAATGGTTTAACTTTTAGAGTAACCTCTGGGCCAGCTGGAGTTTTTACTCCGCCTGTTCTTCTTAATAGATCCATTATTTTCGTCATAATATCTAAGTTATAATTTATGTTAGAAAAGTATTATAAAGCAGAGTTTCGACGAAAAACATATGCAGTAACCACTAATATTGCCTTGCAGCGTAAAGGTAAATTGCCGCGGGTTTTTGGCATGCAATGCATTTTTTTCCTTTTGGTTTTGCAGAATCGGGCTTTTCTTTTGATTCAAAAATGGACCCGCGCATATTTGCCTGGGCTTTTTCCCTAACTAGATCAGCGCATTTTTCCCCCTCCATCTGATCAGTACAAAAGGGAACCTGAATAAAACCAGAAGTTTCAAGCTTTTTGCTTAATTCATCCATTGTTTCTGCAGTAGCAAGTTTCTTTTCAAACCACTCGTCTGCTTTTTTCTTAAGCTCAAGACGCATGTTGTTTGCGCTTTCTTCAATTTTTTCAATTAACAGTTTTGGATCAAGAGTGCTGACTTTTGTTTTTTGGCCATTATCGCGCCTTACCAAAATAACCGAATTTGATTCAATATCACGCATTCCGAGCTCGAGACGGATGGGAACGCCTTTCATTTCCCATTCGTTAAATTTGAATCCGGGGGTCCGCTCGGAATCATCGATCTTCACGGTGAGGTTTTGCTTAACCAAAAAATTTTTTATTTCCTCGCAGTTAGCAAGAACAGAATCTTTTGTTTCTGGTTTGATAATAGGAACGATAACAATCTGCAAGGGTGCAAGATCAAATGGTAAGATTAATCCTTTATCATCGCCATGGGTTGCAATTACTGCGGCATAAATCCTTGAAATGGCCGGGCCATAGCAGGTCTGCCAGACATATTCGTCCTTGCCGCTCGCGTCGGTATATTTTATATCAAATGCTTTTGAGAAATGCTGCCCTAACATATGTGTGGAAGGCAATTGCAATGTCCGGCCATCAGGCATCAGCGCGTCAGCAGCATATGTGTCTTCTGCACCTGCGAACTTATCCCACTGCGGCCGCTTGAAAAAAATAAATGGGACGCAATACTGCCCGTGAATTACTTCTTCTGCCATAGCCATATCTTCTTTTACCTGAGCCATAGCCCCCTCGCGGGTTGCAAAGCAGTCGTGTGCCTCGATCCAGTGGAATTCCCTGCTCCGGATAAATGGCTTTGTTGCCTTGGTTTCATGCCGCCAGACCTGGCAGCGCTGGTAAATTTTCAATGGAAGGTCGGTCATTCCATGAATCCAAAGAGCGTACATGGTGTACATTGCAGTCTCGCTGGTTGGCCTCATTGCATATTTCTCTTCAGTTTTATTGCCCCCAGCCTCAGTAACCCAAAAAACCTCAGGCACAAATCCTTTGACATGGTCAGATTCGCGCATAAAGTAGCTCTCAGGAATTAAAGCAGGGAATAATGCCGGAACATGCCCGCGAACCTCAAGGGAGCGCTCGTACATGCCGTACATTTTGTTCATGGTCATTACCGCCCATGGCATGAAAACCACAAATCCCTTTATGCCGTACCTAAGGTCGCAAAGCTGCGCTTCCTTGATAATTGTATTATACCACTCGCTGAAATTTGATTTTGGAATATTCATAGTTTCACCGGAAATAAGAACATTTGAAATTCGACTTTCTAACTTCTTTTGATATAGAATGGACAAAATTTCATAAATTTTGTCCGTGGAGAAATTCTTTGAATTTCTCCTGTAGCGAACCGTGTTCGCTACGAATTGTAAATTATCAAATTTACAATACGATAAAAATTATTTAAAACAGATGTACCCGCTCAAAAGCAGGCCAACATTGATTCAAATATTCGATTCAACCATTTTTATTATATCAAAAATATGTTCTAATGGTATCCGGACCAGAAAAACTATGCTGAGGAGTATTGCGGACATTATCAGCGCAACTGCAAGGTTGCCTTTTTTCAGCTGCTGCAGTTCGTTCATATCAGAAGTCAGCTTATCAATCAGGTTTATTGAAAGGTAAAATACACTAATGGAAAAAATCATTGCAACCAGGTAATTTAGCAAGGATAATCCAAATGAGGTAAGCAGCCTCCCTATAGGTGTAAAACCGTTTATCGTGTATAGGATATCTTCTATTCTTGGCCACATGAGGATTGACATTGAGAGTAAGACAACAGCATAAAATACACCTACTGCCAAGTTTCCCTTTTTGATTTCTTCCCATTCCTCGATTCCGGCAGTCATCTTATCAAGCACTTTTATCGTAGTAAAAAGCGCCCAGGCTGAAAAGACCATGGCTAATCCGGCCTGTATGACGAATGAGGCCAATGCGATAACGGTTTCCTGAACCATGAAGGGAATTAATAGATAAACGTTTAATAACTTTTCATGGATCCGATGAATCGTGATGAGGCAGGATTTTTTGAAAAATGTGATGAAGCAAAAAAATTCGCACTTTCATTTAAGGATCCGCTAATTGTCCACCATTATGATGCGGATGGGGTAAGTTCAGGGGCACTGATAGCTGGTGCGTTCAGGGAAGAAAATAGAAAATATCGGATGAGATGCATACGAAAACTGGATGATTTTGCGATTAGCGAAGTAGAAAAGGAAAAAGAAATAATTTTTGTTGACCTTGGCGGGGGGAATAAGCGGGTGAATGAGCTTGGGGATGTGCTTGTGATAGATCATCACCAGACCGAAGGAATTGAAAAATTCCAGATTAATCCTTTATTATTTGGAATTGATGGGGGCCATGAACTTTCTGCTGCCAGTACTGCATATTGTGTATTTAGAAAATTTGCTGATCTTGCAATAGTTGGCGCTACTGGTGATATGCAATCGCCAATGATTGGGATGAACAAATGGGTTGTTGAAGAGGGAGTGAGGAGTGGCGAAATAAAAATTGAAACTGATTTGCGGTTTTATGGCAGATATTGCAGGCCACTTGTGCAGTTTTTGGCTTATTCTGATGATCCGTACATTCCGGGGATATCATTTAGGGAAGATCGGGCTGCGCAACTTCTTGATGATCTGAAAATAAAAACAGATTATGAAAACGAAAATGGATCTAATAATAACCAAAACAACAAAAAAACTTATTCCGACCTTTCGCTCGAAGAAAAGCAAAAGCTAGTAAGCTCTATTGCAAGCGTGCTTGCAAATTCATCGGGCAAAAAAATTGAGCTAGTTGGTGAAAGCTATATTTTCCCGTATAGGCCAAAGAATGAGACATACGAAGCCAATGAATTTTCCACTTTGCTTAATGCATGCGGAAGGCACAACAAACCTGAGCTTGGGATAAAAGTCTGCCTTGGCGATCAGGGAGCACACGAAGAAGCGCGAAAGTTACTTGCCCTTCACCGCAAAATGCTCAGGGAAGGAATTGAATTCGCCCTTGGTTCGGTGCAGGATTTTGGCAAGTTTTATTTCCTTGATGGCCGGGGAATTGTTGATGAAAGCATAGTCGGGATAGTTTGCGGGATGATTATGGGACAAAGAGCGGGAAAGCTGATAGTGGGGATTTCTTCTTCAGATAATGATATGATAAAAATTTCCGGCCGCGCAACAAAAGCAACAATTGCAAAAGGAGTGAATGTTGGGAACCTAATGCGAGAAGCTTCGGTTGAATTAGGTGGTGTTGGGGGCGGCCACGTAATGGCTGCAGGGGCGAGCATCAGCAAAACCAAAATCAATGAATTTTTGGTTTTTGTTAGCAAATATCTTGCTAAAGTCGACTAATTTAGGCGCTTGACGTAGTCCCTTGCGGCAAGGTTTAAATATAGAGCGGCACTTGAGATATTTGTTATGACTCTTAGTTTTAGAACTTCGAAACCAAATGAAAGGCCAGCTAAATCCTTAGCTCGTAAAAAACAACCTTTAGCTAAGGCATTACCTAGGCCAATTGCTGAAGCATTGCACGCGCATCATAAAGAAAGATTCAGGACACAGGCTAAAAGAAAATTAGAGAACACTACTAAAGGAACTGAAGCGAAAATAGAAAAAGGAAAATTTATTGCAAATTTCTCCACAAAAGATTATACTGGATATGTTTACCTTTCGGGCCGTTCGATATTCAGGTGTTTTTATTACGCCAAAAAGAACAACCACATGAAGATGACCGCCGAAGCTGCTTGCAGCGGCTCCAGGTGGAACTGGTATATGCTCCATGGAAAACGGACACCATTTTTCAACCCGGAACATTTCCTTTCACAGTTAGTCGGCGCAGTCATTCATGCAACAGAGCAGGAAATGGAAAATAAAAAATCAAATGATGATGGTACTACAAGCGAACGATTCCATCAGGACCATAGTAAAGAAGCTAATGGAATTTGGGAAAATCCATTTGCAGTAGGTTCACATCATAATGATTCGGAATCATTTGGTGGAGGAAGAGATGAAGAAATCAGTATAACTTTGGCCCATCAAGCTGAAGGTGGAGAATACGCTCATCATCACCATTCAATGTCGCACACAGGCGAGGAAGGCCCGCTCAACCATAACGCAATTGGTGCGGCTGGAAGGATAGGATTTGCGAATTTCCTTGGAGTTTATGAAATCGAAGTGCATACGCACCACACACATGGGCAGGGTACGTATTCGCATGAAACATATTCGCACAGCGCACACCAACACGAAGGAGGCGAAGCAGATCATGAGGATGAATCATCACACCATTCATCAGGGCATTTTGGCCATCATTCGGATCATCATTCACATCATCACGCTCATCAACAGGTCCATCATTGGTCCTATCATTTTGACGATCATTTGGCACATTCAGAACACTCGGATCATTCTCATGAAAGCGAGCACAGCGAACACGGAGTTTCGCACCATCACTACCATAACCCAATTGGGGCAGCGGCAATAGTTGGCGGCCCGGATTTTAGGGGACTTTTTGAAGTTCATGCAAATACCCATCATCCCCATCACGATTGGTATTTCGGAGGAGTTCACACCATACACAGATCACACGAATCATCCGGACATTCATCGCATCATGAGCAGATGCATTTGGGAGAATCCGCACATTTTGAAATCATCATAGGAAATGCACAGGATGAAGGAATAGAACATAGGCAACCTCATACACACTCGGGTTCAGTAAATTCACTAAGAGGACATAGCCAAGACAGAACCCACTTCGGTTCAAACACACACAATCCTCTTGCAGAAGGTTTGAGTTCTCACGAAGTATATGGCATAGTGCATGCAGAAACGGCAATTTTTGAGCAGGCCCGAAAACAGATAAGAATACCGAAAGTTACTTCTGCAGCTGCATCGGTACCAGATTGAATAATTAAATACAATTTGAGTGGTACATAAGTCAGAATGATGTGTGTTTTTCTGATTGAGCGTGTAGTTTTTAAACGTTTAGGAATAAATTAAACCTAATGACGGGAAAGCTCCTTCATATGACCGCAGTTGGCAAACCACCAGTTATGAAGAAAGAAGGGGAAGCAAAGGGCAGGGATTCTCCGCCTATCGAATTATTTAGAAGAGCAGCAATAAATGCTCAAAGAGAACGATTTTGGGTTTCAACAATTGAGGATTTGCAGACACGAGAACAAATGGAGACTTATATTGCTGCAGAACGTTTCAGAGAAGGCAGGCCAGAATTAGAAGAAGATCGTGCAATGAGATTAATGAGAATTTCGATAGCTCGTGATCTTTTGGAAAGGTTAAAAAGAATGCAAAAATTAGTTCTAAGCACAAAAAATGAGTCGTTTTATAGGTCATTTGATCGGGCAGTAAGGGCTGCACGAAACATCATATCAGAGTCATTTTTCAGCAATAGTGCCCAGCAGATTATTAGGGATTATGAGTTAAATTTTGGAAACTTGGATGAGTGCGCAGCACTTTGTGATGTTCCATTACCTGGACTTAGAATAGCAGCCTTAGAATACACGATTATAATAGGAAGAACAATAGACGGGATAAATCGAATTGAAAGGTAATTATGGTAGAAAGAACCTCATCACGAACTTCTTTTGATCAATCGACCGCGGGGATTTTAAATTACATTTGCAGAATTTTGAATATATGATCTCAGCCAAAAAAGGAAAAGGACCAGGGCGATCAGGGGGAGGCGGCAGAAAACAAACTGAAAAACCAGAAGTAGATCGACCTCCGCAAGGTGCCTGGATGGCAGTAATGGCTTACGAAGAATTTTATTCAAAGCCAATTTCAAATGAAGACCGTAAATTATTAGAATCTGTTAAAAATAAAGTCAGCTCTGCATCACCATCAGCATCCTCATCAGATTTATCACCATCAGGATCAAAAAAAGCACGCCTTCTTGAACTTATAAAATTAGGCGAAGACCCCAAAGGGGGCCGCTTTGCGATAACCCAAGCAGAAGCAATAGTAAAAAAATATCTTGAAGGAAAAATTCCTGATGAGCATCTTGATTTTGAAGTAAGTGTTGTTCGGGCATGGAACAACGGCACAATTGATGAGTTTATCGGGCTAGAAAGGAAATACTTAAAGACAAAAAAACTTTCCGAAGATGAAATAGTAAAGGTCGAAGGAATGCTCGATGCTGCTAAAACTAAAAGCTCGATAATAAAGTTAATTTCAGTCACAGCTTTGCGCGTTTATCATCCTATTAGGGAAGAAATAGAGCGAATAAAAGTAATTGATGCAGCGGGCCATCTTCTTGAAAGTGCAAGAGACGAGGGAAACTAAGCCGAGCTAAGATATTTAAAAAAGGAGAGAGTAATGATAGTAGATCCCTATGGCAAGTCCCACTATGTCAGATAGCTTCGACTATCCGGAAGAAATGGAAGAAAAAGTGAGCACACTTGAGGAACAAACAGAAAAAAACATAAGCAAAACCCTTTCTGCAATAGAAACTGCAATTGAATCCTGGAATGCAGCAGGAAAACAACCTCCGTCTTTACAAAGCAAAATAAGCAGGCTCAAAAATTTCTATAATGAACTAATGATATGGGAAAAAAAATCCATACAGAAGAAAGGGACCAAGGATCTTAGCGGTAGAGTAAAGCGGCTAAATCAGTTTATTGAAATTTGTTCAAAACAAGAACAAATAATTGCACGGGGAGATAGCTAAAATGGTTGAAAAAGAGAAAGCTCCCCCAGAACAGGCTGCAGCCACAGAAGAAGCGATAAAACTCGTGCGATTCTCAAGAGGACTTGTGCCTGTCCTTACCCAGACCGCAAAAGAAATCGAGAGGGCAAAACAAACCCGGCAAACAGTACAAAGAGATGTTTCAGCAGCAACAAATAGAGTAAACCAGCTGCTCGCTTCTGCAAAAAAACTTCAAACTGAGCTTGATAAAATAACTGGTGCAAATGCACCAGAAAAAATGGAACAGCAGGAGGCACTTGCAATAAAAGAGCAACTTGAAAGGTTAGTCAAACAAATTAACAGTGCAAGAAGTGGAATGAATAGGGAGGAGCACGGAAGGGCAGATCTAATTGTACTAAAATCAAAAGAGTTGATTGGGCGATTAGAAAAAGCAGAAACAAATTTACCTCTGGCAATCAAAGATTATTCTGTTGTTCTAGCATTAATACAATTTGATGACCAGATAACTGCATTATCAAAAAGCAATGTTCCAAATGCAGCTACAATAACCCAAATGACTAAAACTGCATTCGATGCGATGGCCGATGAAAAGCCGGATTTTGATAAGGCCATTGCGGTAGCATGCGCCCGCACACTTTATGTTGGATCAAAAAATAAAGCAGCTCAAGAGCGGGCGGCAGAACTTGCCAGAGTAATAGAAAAAAGCGAAAATGGACGAGAAATTCAAAATGCGCAGTATGAAGCGCAGGCAAGAATGGCAGCAGAATCAATTAAAGCAACTGATCCAGATACAAAAATAGCAAAGCAATATTTCGAACTTGCAGCAGATTTTTATTCAAAAGGAATGACTAACGAGGGCATATTTGCAGCTGAATTAGGAAATATTTATCTTGATATTGCAAAGACAAATGAAAAAAGAAAAGGCGAAATTGCGCCCTCAATAAAATATCTTGAAGAACTTGGAAAAACCTTGGAGCAGATGCAGAAACCAGATGCGCAGCCAAAATCATTTGAGTTTTGGAAGGAGCAGCAGGAGATATTGAAAAAACACGAAACTTCTGTTGAAATTGCAAGGTTCAATAGCGAAATTGATTTACTCGAAGGAAAAGTCGGAAAAGGTGCTGCAGAAGTTGCAAAAGCAGCACGAGAACTTTATGCAAAGGCAAAAGAAGGAGACCAACAAAGTTCAGTTTCAAAAGATTACATCCAGGTGGCAAGAGGAATTGAAAGAGCACTTGTGGCAGAATTAGAATCAACGCAAAAAGGTCTGATCAAAGAGGCAGAAAAGTTCCATGAAATAGCAATTAGTTATGCAAAAATATTGAAAACTCCAGAAGAAAAAAGAACGGAGCTGTTAAAAGAAACGCAAAGCACTGAAATCACCAGTCAGTTTGGAAAGGCAAAGGCGGAGAAAGTAGCCGAACTAAATAAAATTGAGAAGAAGATAGCGGAAATGGCTAAAGAAGTCGGTTCTGCAACTGATAGTAAGGGAAACAAAATATTTACAGCCGAGTTATGGCAGAAAGTCATAAATGATTTGAAAAAACAAATCACTGAAACTAAAAATCCAATCGACCTTGCGGCTGCAGGTTTGGATATTCGCGCTGCAGTTGACGACCAATATAAGCGGGCAAAACGAGTTCTTGCAATTGAAGATATGGTCAAAGAGCGAAAGAAATTGCTTGATAGCACAAATGAAAGCCTTACTAGTTTGGACAAATTTGCAAAAGATGGCCGCCTTGATGATAATGATAAACGCACGATGAGGCTGATGGGTGAAAATCTCCTTGGATTAAGGGCACAGGTCCAGGGGATAAAATTGGATGAAATGCTCAAAAAAGCCAAGGGACTTGATCTTGAGCAGGATGAATTTGAAACACTTGCACAAACTTTCCGCCTAACTAACCTGAGTTTCGAAAGTCACAGGAAAGGATTCTCAAAAATGATGGATGCGATGCAACATATGCTTTCAGCATCAGCGCATGCACAGTCACTTGGTAAAGATCCTTCGTTAAAAAGAGATTTTGAAAATGCTGAGCGAAACTTCAATATTGCACTGCGATCTGCAAATGATGCTTCAATAATACTTGCACAAAAAGGCGAGATATTTCCTGCGGGTTTAATTCCTCAAAATGCAGCAGAATATAATGGATATCGGGTTTTTGATATTAGTTTTGGGAAAGGAAACGGGGCTACCTATGTTATAGATAAGGAAAATAAAATTTTCGCGACATTCGATTTTCATACTGAAGGTGCGATAAGGAACTATCATATTTCTGCAAAAAGATCTTCTGGCGAAACTGTTGAGAGTTTCGTGCACAGGCAGATAGATGGCCTTGGGGGTGGCGGAAATTTATGGGCTGATGCAGACCAATATATGAAATCTGGATTTGTTAGTTTTTATCAGAGCCCAATAGCTGCCGGTCCGGTATTCAATAGATATACAGGACTTCTTAGAGGACAAATACTAAAAACTTATGATGAACTTAATGCGCTGAAAACTGCTCAAAGCGGATCTCCTGATGCAATAGCTTCCAAGCAAAGATATTTTGATGCGCTTGAAACCAATTTTTCAGTGCTCTTTAGCATGTACTCCTCAACATCATTTGATTCAAAACAAAAAGATGCGCTCTATGTTATGTTTGAAAGGAACCTGCTTGTAAATGTCATTGAACCCCAGGGGCGGGTAGATGACGGCAAAAAACTCGAAACTTTGGAAAAACGTATTCTGGATTTAGATAAAAAAAGGGAAGGCCAATTTGATGCGGCCGAAAGTTATAGGAAACAGACGCGGGCTGCAAAATCAGAAGGTGCAAAGAAAAAATATGCCGGCCTTGCAGATGGGGCATTTAAGCAAGAAGATAAAATGCAGAAGGAACTTGATGGGCTCTTGGAACAAAGGGATGAGCTCAAACAATCATTAAAAGGAAAACAAATCCCACAACCAGGCGAACCCACACGCGATCTCGAGCGATTCAATAAAGCAGAAAAGGAGCGCCTTCACTACAATCAGGAACTTGAAAAAGGAGTTGAATTTGCCAAGAGCGTAGTACTGATCGGAACAGGATTTGTTTCTGGCGGTTTAGGACTTGCTCTTTGGGGATTGGATATTGCCAATAATGCCCGTAAAACTGGCGAAATAGATACTACTAGTTTAGTGATGTTTGGGGCAACAGTTGGAACTCTTGGTCTTGCGCGCATTGCGCAGGTTGGTGCCCAGTCAATAATGCTCGCAGAAGCAACTGGCAGGGGCGTAACATCGGCCGAGCGCGGAATGTATGCAATGCGGCATGTTGCAAAATACGCCGGGTTCGCGAATTGGGCTTATGGTGGAGTGCACATGGTTTCGGGGCTTTACGAATCGGTGCATAATTTAGGTCCTGATGCTACAAAGATGGACTATTTGAACATTCTTACAGTTGGTTTCCAATCCGCTCTGCCATTTGTTCATACGAGGGCGCAGTTTAGACAACTATTTGATGGTCAGCAATTAGTGGTTCCTCGGGGAAGTTTCCCCCCTGAAACTACTGGTAGTGGGCAGGGTCCTTCACCAGCTCCAGGAACCAGATCGCCTGGAGAAGGAAGAAGCGGCACAGTTGTTTCCGGAGGAGTAGTAAGTGAGGGAAGGACCAGCAGGGCAGCTGGAGAAGTAGATGTTCCACAAGTTGATCCAAAAATCCGAAGAGAGGTTGTTGGTGCAGTTGATCCGCTCCTAAAAGATGTAACAAAAACTCCGGCACAATTGCGCGAAGCTGCTGCTGCAGAAGCAAGAAAGGCAGAAGATTTGCGAGCAGAAACTTCAGAAGCTAAACAGAGGGCAGCACGATTAACTGGCGGATGGAGAGCGCGATACGAAAATATTATTGAGGGCAAAACCCAAAAGGCAGCAGCACATGAAGAAGCAGCAGCTCAACTTAGGGATGAGGCAGCAAGACGGGAACCAGCCATAAAATCTCCTGGCGAAAGAAGGGGCACTGCAGTTATTTCCGGAGAAATTGAGGCTGCACCTACGGCCCGGGAATTGCACACAAAAGCTCAAGAACTAAGGAAAAAAGCGCACACACTTGCCGACGAATATGTAAAAGCAGTCGATACAGAAGCTTTACCAAGTGAAAGAAGAAAAATATATCGGGAAATGACTGAAACAAATGCGAAAGCAAAAGAGCTAGAAGCAAGAGCACAGGCGGAAGAAAAAGCAATAACAAAGGGTGAAGAAAGAGTTGCTCCATCCCAAACAGTTGAAGTTGCAAAAGGAATTAGTGTTGAAGAAACTGGGCAAAGACTTCATGAGCTTGTTTCAGAAGGAGTTAGGGGGGATGCTTCCACATTAAAGGCATCTCTTGGTTTGGAAGCCACACCCAACGATGATAAAAGAAGCTATTTTGATACATTGAAAGATGCTGCCCTGGCATTGAAAACTGCACTTAATGAAGCGCGTAAAAGGATTGGATACGTTGCAGAAGACAAATTCAACATATTCAAGGTGCTTAATAACGGGGCGGAAGTTTCTGCAGAAATACTTCCTCTTCTAAGCGAAAATGACCGTATTGTTCTTGAATCTCCTCATTTGGGACTGATATTTTTCGATGGTGCAAAAACCTGGATGAAAAATGGATTTGGGCTTGGAGGCAAGGATTGGGCAGTGCATGACCGAACATATAACGCGCAGGAAATTGGAAATCTTGGTTTGCTAATTTATTTTGAAGCAGGGCGAAAGTTCATGGCCGAGCATCCGGAAATTGCAGTTAAAATGCAGACCCAGATTGGTGATGAAATAGTAATTGCACTTCCTGCAGATGTCATTACCCTTACTCCAGCTAAGTTTGAGGCAATGTCACCTGAACAGAGAGCACGATATCAAAATGTTCCAAAAGAAATATTGGAAGGAACGAAAACTCCGATAGAAGCATATAGAGATGCTTTTAATGCACACTTGAAAACAGAGGCCAAAGCAAGAGGAGTAGAAGAAGGATGCCCGTTATCTGATGCATTAGTTGGAGTAAGCGCACATGGCGGAACAGTAGAAGCTAAAATAGATGGAGGAAAACGGACCTATACATTTGGAGGAAGGCAGTACAATTCACTTGATGCAGCTTTAGCAGGGCTTGAAGTACATGATACGCTAAATAATTTACGGCCGCAAAACCCAGAAGCAGCGCAGCACATAGAGAACTTCATTGATAAAACAATGAAATCTGCTGCAAACAAAGTAAAATTAGTAAACCTTGTAGAAGCAAAAAAAACGCAAAGGCGAGATATAGCAATAGAAATGGTTGCTACTTTCAGGGTTGAATTTGATCCAAATTTCAAATCGGATATTCTTGCCCTTGCAAGTAAGAATGGAAAGGGAGTCACACATATTGAAAAAGATATTTCTGGGCCTAGTGTTGTGAACCAGCTAGGGCATCCAATTGCAGATGCAATAACAAAGCAAATGCAAATTGCTTTGGATACTGCACTAAATGAAGCCGGATTAGGCGGGCAAGTAAAGGTATATGTAGATGGGCCAATGGCTTTTGCCTTTGAGCTTGTTGGGGTAAGTGAAAAAGCTAAAGGAGCGGTGTTGGATAGTCTTGGTAAAGCATTGAAAAGAACTCAGGAAATATTCAAGGAGAGGGTAAAAGATAAGGCAGGTGCAGGGGAGATTAAAGGAGCAAAAATATTCTATGAAAAAGTCCCTGATCCATACACACTTGCGCTTGAGCCTGGGGCAACATATGGAACGGCTAAAGAAAGGGCATACAGTATAGCAGTTCAAAGGACCAAAGAACAAGTGAGTAAAGTCGTATTCAATTATCAGGCAGATGAAACTAGCCAGAGTGGAAGAGGGGCAGGACTGCGTCTTTCAGCACTTGTTTCCGCATCTCATCTTTACTATGACGGAAAAAATAATGAAACAGTACCAAGATTCTTAGCACGTGATGGAACGCCTTTAACAGTGGAAAAATTCATGAGTGATGCTGCTGGAGTTATGGATCCGGAAATAGTCAGAGCATTACGAGACATGCATAATTATCTTTGGGTCAGAACACCTGAAGATTTCCTGTTTTATCTGAAAGAAAAGAGAGGGATTTCGCCGCAAAAGATAGATACATTATTGGAAGGGCTTGGATTTAGGAAGATTGCTGAAGGTGAAAGAGCAAGGACGCCAGTTTCAGCAGAAGCAGCCGCAGCAAGATTGGCCCCTGAGCGCTCATTCCCGGAAGAAGTGCAAGCGGAAAGACAAAGGGCAGTAGTTGGAGCTCCGCAGCCAGTAGAAAAACCAGCTGAAGGCGCAAAACCAGCGGCTGGAGCAAAACCAAATCTTGAAGTGTTAGAAGGAGGCCGAGGCAACGAAAGAAGTGCAGCTCGCAGAGTTGCACAAATAGAGCGAGCTTATTCAATTGATAAGGGATCAGCAGTACTTGAAGGGCAACTTGAAGGAGCGAGCGAAAAGGTAAAGAAAAATGCAAGGATTCTTGATGATATTGGAAATGGAAAACTCATATTAAGCCCTGAAGAAGCTGCAATATTATCTGGAAAATATAAATTTACTGAACGAACAGGCAAGCTCATTGAAATTAAAGAAGGGGCAAGTGAGGCGGAAATTGCTGCAGAGCTAAAGAAACATGGTACAAGCGAAACTGGTGCCAAAGTTATTGAAGTTAAAGTCGAGGAAGCTGGAGAAAAAAAATACATAAGACAAATACTTGAAGAAACGGTTGACCCAGTTAATTTACTTTTATCAGAAAAACGAAGCGTCTCCGAAGAAACAGATGTGGCCAAACAAGCAGAAGTAACAAAGATCGCTGCAGACTTTGCTAAAAGGGTTGCATATGAACCAAAGCGACTGGAATTTGAAAAAGTATTGACTACTGCAACAGAATCTACTGATGCTTCAATAAAGATAACAAAGGAGGAAGCAGATAATGCTAGAAGAATACATAATACTCTGCACAATCAGACCTTTGGAAGTGGAGAAGTGCGTTTATCTGATATTAACGATGCACGAGAAGTAGCTGAAAAAGTCAAAGGTGGCGTGCCTGAAGAAAGGGCAATTTTAGAAGTTGTCAAAGAAAAGAAATCGCAAACAAATTCGCCAGGTCAAATGGATACTGAACTTCCTGCTGGATTCGATGATGCATTTGGAGAACCAGTTCCAGAAAGTACTCCAGAAAGATTTGGGCAAAAAGCCGCACGTTCTGCAAAAGCAGCATGGGAAACAGTGAAAGATACATTTGGAGTGGGTTCGAAAAAACCAGCGCAGGCCGGGGATGAGATAGGTGCAGCGGAAAAAGAATTTGATAAAATATCCAGAAGAAGAAACAGGCAACGGGGCGCAGTTGGACTTGACTTAAGGGAAGCAGATCTGCACAGATTAACACAAAGCGGACGGGAAAAACTCGCTAGTGGACAAAGACTAACTCCTGGTGAAGACGCAGCAGTTAAAGTGTCTGAGTTAAGAGCCAGGACAGATGGCCTGGTTTCGGAATATGAAAGGACACTAGCGTCCATGCAATCTGAAGATGTTGGTAAATGGGTTACGCCAACTGACCAAGTTGCACGAATGATGCAACTTTTAAGTGAACAATATCCTGGGGGTGAGCGACCAACTCCAAAAGATATACGGGAAGCTGCAAAGACGGCAGTAAATGAAACAGTTGCTGCAGAAAAACAAGGAACTGGCGGGCCTAAAAGCGAACCTATTGCACCTGCCCAAGAGAGAGCAGTAGAATCAAGACATCCGCAATATGATGAGCAGCTACCAGTAGCTGCAGATGGAAATAGAACATTCGCAGAAGGGGAACTCAAGGCAAGCATTCCACAAAATCAGTATGAAAGAGCATGCGAACTTGCCGCAGCTGCAAAAGAAGTAGCCGAAGGAAGAAGAAGTTCAAGTGAGTTCCCAGTTGATATTGCTCCATCAGTAGATAGGCTGGCAAAACAATACAAGGCAAATAGAGATAACCTAAATGCCAGAAAAGAGATCGCACTTGCAATTGAAGAAACAGAAAACCTGACAGAATTTAGTACAGACCAGAAAGCCCAGGAAGCTGCAAATAGGATGAGGCTCATCCACAACGTAGAAGAATTGGGCTTGAAAAGAGGTAGCGAAATAAGAGATTATGCAGCAAGAGAAGAAGCAAAGGCAAGGGAAGCAACTGAAAAGGCCAGAAACAGGATTGGCCAGATGCATGCGAATATTTATCAGGATGGAGCAGATATGCTACATCAGGCTGCTGATGCAATGGATAGGGCAAAAGCCCGACCCACCTCCGCCCTAGAAGAAGTAGTGGGGAGAAGAGCGGAAGGTGGGCAAAGCCCAGTCCAAGAAAGGCCGAGGCCAAATGCCGAGGATTTGGAGGCAGTAGTGGGCAGAGTAAGCAGCTCAGCTCCGCTCGAAACACAGTTTAAGGCAAGGTGGGGTCCGGAGCAGTATAGCAAACCGCCTAACCAGGAACAACGAAAAATCGCAAGGACATTGGAATACTTGTTAAACAACCCATCTGAGCCAGTGCCACTGGAGCATCAGGAAGCAGTAACCGCTACAAGAAATTATCGGGCGCAGATTGCAGAAGTGCAAAGAAAGGGAACGGTTTATGATCCAAACCAGCTAGCAGCTGCCGAGGCAGATGGAATAATGAGCTGGGCAGCGCACATACAGCAGCAGCGGGCAGACACCAAAATCAAGCGAGCAGCAGAGGCGCCGGTTGAACAATTAGCAGGGCCAGTACGGGCAAAAGAAGCCCTGGCAGCGGCAGCAGAAAGGCCAGGGCAGCAAGGACCACAGCCAATAGCAGCCGCACAAAGTCCAAACCATATGAGGGCGAATATGCTTTTGGATCAGGCAAAAGCACTCGAAGCGGAAGCTGCTGAAATTAGGGCGAACCATCGTGCGGGAGTTAATGAAGGCCGCACTTTAGAAAGGGCAGGAAGGCTAGAAGGAAACGCAGCAAAGTTCAGGCGGGAAGCAGATGGATTATTAGGGATTGAAGTTGCCCCGAGGCCAGTTGCCGAACCAGCAGCGGCACAAATCCAAAAGCCAGTTCAGCAACCACAACAAGCAGCACGAGTCGAAACGCAAGCACAAAAAGAACAGGCACAACGCGCACAACAACCAACACGAATAGTACAAAGGCCCGTAGATGAGCCAATCACCAGGCCAGGGCAAATTGCACAACCAAAAGAAAGAGGATTAGGAAACCTTTGGGGATTATTTAGCAGCAAACCAACCACTCCTCGGGAAGGAGTATCAAAATCAGCTAAAGCTGCAGAAGTGCGTCCAGCACTTTCAAGAAGTGAGTTAGCGGAAACAACATCAGTTGCTGCTGGAATCGAATCACCAAATGCCCATGAAAGAGTTAGAACTGCAGAAAAATTCCTCTCATCAACTCCAGAAAAGCAAGATTTCACAATAAGGAACCTTCATGCTGCTGGTAAAAAAGATGGTGCAGCTTACTTGTATAATTTAAGGGGAATTGCAGAAGCCGAGCGCGCCCTTGGTTTAGCTCCAGGGGTTCTTAAGGAGCCTTACCTAAAACACAACAACACTGCTGAAGCGGCTATGGCACTGAGTAGTGAACTAGATCGCAGGGGAATATACAAAACATACCTCTCAGGCAACCCACAACACCAAAGATATGCAGCACAATATCCAGCAATAGGGCATCTTTTATTATCTGGTGAACTTACCCAGCATATTTTGGCACGGGTTCCTGCTGGAAGCAAAATTACGGGAATTACCGGACACGAGGGGATAATTGGGGCTTATGAAATAAAAATAGTTGAACCATCTGGCCATGAACGTTCATTATTTGCGAAAAGGGAGGACCTGCGGCCTGCTGCTTTTGGTGCAAAAACGGGCAGAATCGCAGGGATACCAACGCCAGAAATAATAACTGAAGCAAACGGCAGGCCATTTACTTTTGTAGGTTCAGATGGAGTTTCTACAACGTATGGTTTGATGGAACATATAAAAGATTTTGAAGGTGGGGTCAATTTTGCTGGGAGGGAGATCAGAGTTTCCACTGTTGATGCATCGAGTTTATCTAACTTAAAAGAAAATCCCAGATTGTTGCAATTTTACAAGGAGCACCCCGAAGCGGTTTTCAAAGAAATAGGTTATGCGAGCACAGGACTTATGCTCACGGGTTCTTACGATAGCCATTCTTCAAACCTTCAGGCTATGCTTCTGGCAGTTCCTCCAGCAGAAGCGCCTTTCCTTGTGCCTTTCCTTGAAAGCAATGGCTACACAGTAGTTAGCACAGAACAGGGGCCGGCAGTTTTCAAAATAGGACGAATAGACACTGATGCTGCAGGGCAATTTTTGGTATCCAAAAGAGCAAATGGGGGCTATGATATTTCTTCTTCAAAAAATCATCTGATCCCCCATTATTCTGAGGATCTTGGAAAAGCACTTCATCCTTTTGCATCAATTGAGGGAATAGGAATTTCAGAAGTAGCGCAGTTTGCTTCAGCAGCCATTACAGATGGGGCTAGCCAATGGCATAGGCAGATTGGAAGCACTGATGGTTTTGCAAATAATATGCGTGCAGCCTTTATGGGAAATGACGGATATACTGCAGGTATTGGGCAGCAACTGAGCCCAAAAATGGTGGGAGAGATAGAAGCACACCACGCCGGAGAAAGAGGAGGAAAATTACCAACAGTTCCTGCCCCAATGAATGGTGCGCCAGAATACGAGGGAGTTGACAGATATGGCAGGGGCCTCTTCAACGCAGATGATGCCATACCTGTTTTTGATCATCTTTTAGGGAAAGGAAGGACAGATGGTTATCAAGGCATGTGGGGGGATATTTTGGATGGGGTAATAAATCCGAAACAAAGTTCTTCACAGCCTGCAAGGCAAGCGTCAAAATAAGTGTATATGAATAGCTTTTGGTTCGGTTAACCTTGGATCGTTATTGAACCTAGATCAGAGATAATAATTTTGCCCCGATTTTCTGGTTTTGCAGCTTCCCGTTCTGCAGACCGGATCGCCTCTAGAACATTACCCCAGCCATTCTGCTCAGGCTCCAAATAACTTGAGAGAAATGTCCTCAAAATAAGCTTTCTGGTTTTACCATTATCAACTAGCACAAGATAACTATTGTTAGTCTGCTCATACACCGCTATCCCATATTCAGGAGGAGTTAGAGGCAGTGATCCGCCAGTTGAAAATGAACGCATAACATCTAGCATAAGCTGCTCTTGATCGCTAGTAGAGTATGCAACGAATTTTTCCCCTTCAGTTACGAAAAGCCGGGTGCCTCTTTTATCTAAAGCGTGGAGACCAATTGACTGGGCTACCAAATCGCTCCAGTTTCGGCCGAGGGTTTTCAAACTCTCGATAATTTTCCCTGGCAGGATAGACACACGATCAGAAAGAGGGGATTTAACTCCCGAACGAGCTGCAGCTGTCCGCTCAGGAGCAGGCCGGGGAGGATCTCTTGGAGTAGGACTTTTAGTCATATAGTTATTGATGAACAGATATTATTAAAACCGCTGACAATCCCATATAAGTTAAGGAAAAAACGGCTCTGTAGAAACCCTCTATAGCAGCGGCAGATCGGGCTGCGCCGTGACAAATTTTAGCAAAAATTTGTCTGTATTGGAAATGTCCATTTCCAATACGCCAATAGCGGCGACTGCCTCGGGGCAGTCGGTCGCCTTCGAAGGCGACCATAGCAAACCACGAAAGTAATGCAACCGGTTTTGCCCATGATTACCTCAGCGTGGTTTGCTATTGATGCCGCATTTTTTATGCGGCAGCTACAATTGCGTTTCGGAACGCAATTGCCGCAGCGCGCAGCCCCTATTGACGGTGCCGCTGCTTGAAGCAATTCTACAGAGCCGAAAACGTAACACAGCCATCCGTCATCTGACAAATAAAAACCTTTATATACCAGTTAGGTCTAAGATATCATGCTTGACGAATTTTTAATTCGTCAATCTTGAACAAGGATCGTTCAAGGTTTAACGCTCTTTTTTAAAGTGCATGGGAGGATAACTGGTCGCCTTGCCAGCGCAGCGATGCGCTGGCCTAATTTTGCATACCCGTCAGATGCATTGATATTTAGGTTTCGTGTTACTAACCTTTTAATTCTAATTCTATAATTTAGCTAGTAATAGGCCGATGATAAGCATGAATGAATACGAAGAGAAATTAAGGGCATTTATCAATGCAAATTCAATTGATGCCCAGCTTCTGGTTTTTGAGACATCCTGCCACTCGGTTGAGGAGGCAGCACGCTCTGCAAAGGCTACACCCGAAGAGTTTGTCAAGAACATTTGCCTGGTTGATGATGAGAATGGCCATAAGAACGAATTTATTGTTGCAATCATACCAGGAATTAGGCGGGTTGATGTGAAGAAAGTAGGCACTATATTAGGAAGTAAAAGGGTTAGGTTTGCTGATAGCGAGGAAATATTGGAAAGAACAGGCTATCCTGCAGGTGGAACTCCTTCATTTGGGTATAAAGCCCGCTTCTTTATAGATAATTTGGTTATGGATAAGGAAGTAGTTTATAGCGGTGGCGGATCGCAGAAAGCTTTGACAAAGGTCTCCCCAAAAGAGATCGTTCGCATAAATAATGCCATTGTAGAGGATCTAAGCAAGTAGGGCCGAAACTCTCACTTTTACCCATTTTGGAACTTTTTTCAGATAACTTTTCAATACATCATTTCGAAGTTGTTTTTTTAGTTCTTTAATAGTTTCTTTTGACAATTTTTGCCTAAAATAAACAAAATCTATAAGAGTTTTTTCGAGATTTGAAACAGGAATCCAAAAATCATAATATTTTATCATTTCAAAACCAAAAAATAGTTTACGGTCAAATTTTTTTACAAGATAATTATTTCCGAGAAAGTTCTTGGTGCCAGTCCGGACTTTCCGGCAGGTTATTACTATCGGGTTAACCTCCTGGTCGGATAACTTACGCAAAGAAAGGGCTTCCGCTAAACCATAGTAAAAAGGGGAATAAGCAAAACCTACTACGGTCAGATCACTCTTAAATGTATAAACCCCGCGTTTTATTTTCTTAATCTCACCTTTTTTTGTTAAATGATTTATTAGAACATAAGTATACTCATCGCTTATTCCTTTTTTTGAAAGTACATGCAATACATCTGCAATAGTGAAAGTTTGGCGATCTCGGAACGCTTCCCGAAATAAAGATAAGTACTTCATTTTGAAAACCTCGAGTTGAGATATTCTAAAATTTGTTTAAAGGAAGGTATTGCTCCTGTATAAACTATTGCCTTGAGGTTTGGTTCATCAATCGGTTTTTGGATTGAATTTAGGAAAGTAAGTAATTGCGATTTAAATTGGTCTTCTTTTTGGACATATTTGCTCAAGTGATATATGTCATAAATATCCCTAATTAATTTTCTTGATTGATAGGCGGATATTTTTTCGAGGATAAGATCTTCTGGGGAAAGGGTAAAAATATCCACATATGAGCCATCTATTTTTTCGTATGGCCGGACCACACCAACTAGTTTCTTGGGGCTTAAATTAACCTCTAATCGAACTTCAATATTCCCGTCAGAAATTTTAGAGAACAATAAATTCGAGGTCTTCTTATATTTTAGCAACAGAAGATCTCTTTCCTTGAGCTTTTTTCTTAGACCGGTTTCAAATTGTTCAGTTATCTTAAAATAAAAATCCAAATCTTCAGAAAACCTATTTCCCGCATAACATCTCCAAATGCAAGTTCCTCCATGAAGAATTGCATTTGACTCTAGGGAATAAACAATCTCTAAGACTTCATCCTGCAGCATTGCAGTTTCTAGGTGAATTCTTCTTCTAAGCTTATTTGCTAGTGGGATTTTCATACTATTATTAATGAACGTAACTTATAAAAAACTATAAGTTTCGTTGATTTGGAGGTTTTGCATAGATTTTGACACCTCCAACCGACAAAAGGGCCAACAGTTAAATCTTTCAGACATTAAAAGAAATTATGAAAAATAAGATTGAACTCCAAGAGTGCCCGGAATTTATTGCCCGGGATAAAACGGTATTGCGGGAGATTTTGAATCCGGATAAAGGTGGCTTTCCGATTGGATATTCTTTGGCGTGGTTTAAGGTGTTGCCAAAACAAAGAAGCAAAAAACATTCGCTAGAATCGAGCGAAGTTTATTTCATAATTTCCGGGAAGGGAAAAATGCATATTGGAAAGGAAGAATTTGAGGTTAAGGGCAACGATACTGTTTTCATTCCTCCAAACACCATACAGTACATTGAAAACTTATCCAACGATGAAGAAATTGTGGCAATATGCATTGTTGAGCCATTTTGGAAAAAAGAAGACGAAAAAATTTACGAATAATTTGTGAGTATTATGATTGACGATCGAAAAAATGAAATAATTGAAATTGACGGCTCATTTGGTGAAGGTGGCGGACAAGTAATCCGAACTGCAATGACCCTTTCGGCCATAACCCAAAATCCAGTACGCATAATTAACATAAGGGCCGGCAGGCCAAACCCAGGATTGCAACCCCAGCATTTGATGGCGTGCAAAGCGGTCCGCAACATATGTAGAGGAACCCTGGAAGGGGCAGAAGTAGGGAGTACCGAGCTAAAATTTGTTCCTGGGCCAATTGTTGGCGGAAAATACGAATTTGATATTGGGACTGCTGGTTCAGTTACGCTGGTGGCGCAGACAATATTGCCAATATTACTTACTAAAGCAGAGAAGGCAAGCCAGGTGAGAATTATTGGCGGAACGCACGTAATGAAATCTCCGGGTTTTGATTATTTTGAGAACGTTTTTGTCCCTGCGATCGGGCGGTTTGGCGCAAAGGTAAAAACCAGCATGAAAAAAGCTGGATATTACCCAAAAGGCGGCGGAATTATTGATTTGGAAATCGAACCAAGCGCGAGCGGACTAATTGGGAATGAATTGTGGACCGATAACGAAAACGAAAAAATAAGCGCGATTATCCGAATTGCTGGTTTGGATATGGGCATTGCCATTCGGGAAAAGAAGATATTTGTACAAAATGAAATTGAAAAAGTTTTTATCAGGCAGGATGAAGCGCTAAGTGTGGGAAATGCAGTGACGGCATATGCTGGCAGCCGTGGAGCATATGTTCTGGGTGAAAAAGGAAAACGGGCTGAGGCAGTTGCCCAGGAAGCGCTCGATGGACTTAAAAACGAGGAGAAACAAAAGAGCGATGTGGATAAGCATCTTGCGGACCAGTTGCTAATATATGCTGCACTCGCTAAAGGAAACAGCAGATACAAAACCAGCGAAATAACCGGGCACTTGGAAACCAATGCGGAAATAATAACCAAGTTCCTTACAGAGAGAAAAATAATTATAGAGCAGGACAAATTTGAAAAATTTGTCCGAATTGGAATATACAAATTCCAAGACGAGAACAAAGTGCAAATAAATTGATTTTAATATCCTTGCGTTTATTTGTTGTTTATGGTATTATTAGTTGCACAAGCGCCAAAAAGACTGTCATTGGAAAGGATGCCCGCGGGTTCTTGTGATAGTTATACTGGAAGCACAAGAAGAGTTCATCGGGCCTTTACATTTCTGGGCACTATCCTGGAAGAACAGGGTTTTAGGTGTAAGTTAAAAGGCGATGGAAAGGCACATGTAGAGGTTGCCGAACAATCTGCACACCCATATGAGACCAGAGCTCCAGGACGAAAAGAAAGGACACTTTGGTCAAAAGGTACACAAAGTCTATTTGTAACTATTGACGCGCCGCAATATGGCCCTTCAACCATGACCCTGGATGCCCACATGGATTTGGCGGATGGAATGCGACTCCTTGAAGGCATTAGTAGTAAACTGCTTGGGAAGTAGAATTGTTTTTGCTGCTACTAAACAGAAAGAAAACAATCTATTGATAAGCAAAACAATCAGATTACGCTGGTCTAGCCTTATCGAATTTTTTTACGCTGGTCACTACGCCATTGCGCTTAAGCGAAACCACAAGATAATATTGTGCAGCGGTTGAGTCCCATTTAACCGTCCAGGAATCACTGCCTTCAGTTACCTGTGGCGGAAGCAGGCTCGAACCAAATAAATCCACATAAGCCTGGACCATTTCAGTGCCGGTTAAGGTGTGAGATCCTATAACTGCTTCTTCTGGAAATGCGATGGTGCAGCTCTTTTCCTGGCAAACAACGCAGTTGGAGGTAACAACATCGGAAGGCTGCGGGACAAAGTTCTGCGTAGGATAATTGTAGTAAATGTGCGAACGTTCGGGACATGCCCCTTGCGGATGCATTACCACTTTGGTCTTAACTTCAAAGTATTTGCCGCCATTATCATTGGTCCTAGGTGCAATGCTCATTATTGAAATGCCGGCATTACGGTATTTGCTGTTAAGGTCTTCAAGCACGAACCGGCTGGCATCAGCTTCTGCAGGCACTTTTTGGAATAATTCTGCTACTTTTACGATTAGCACTATGACAATAAGAAGAGCAACAATCAACAGTATTTCCCGCGACATTGCTAACTAAATAGGTGGGATAATTTTTATTCTTTAGCTTCCAGCAGCATTATCGCTTCGGCAAGATCCCCATTGCTTTTAGTGAGTGCATCTGTGGCCTGCTCAAGGGTGCAGCCGGTTTTTTCCATAATAATTTTAAGATCATCCTCATTTGAGTTGCTCGGTTCTTCCACACGGACAGCCCCTGCGATTTGAAAAGATTTCTGGCCCTGCATAGTGACCTGGGTTACCTGAGGCTGGTCGATAATGAGTTTTCCGTTTTGGGTTTCAATAATTACACGAGTAGCGTCTATATTTTCGGATTTTATGCCCATCTGCTTCATCAGGGCATCCATTTTTCTTGGGTCAATTCCGCCGGGAAGCATATGATCACATATACGGGTTAGCGCTCGGCACGATCATTTAAAGACTTCGGTGCGCTCGGATTTTCGTACTTCCACGCGCCTCATCTTAGTTATCTGCTTAAGGCGGTTGAATATCCTTGCGGATAACCTGCCATAAATAGCATCTTGCATTACATCGTCGAATTTGCCTTCAGTGATTGCTTTTTTGGTTTCTTCAACAAGTGCATTTCGCAGGTTTCTTTTTGTATTTTGGCTGACACTTGCACCAGTAACTGCAATGACCTTGAGCCTTAACGATTCATTATCTTTTGTCTTCTCATCAGCAACCTGATGGATCAGGGATCTGCCACGTCTTGCAAATGTTTTGATAAACGAGGGAGCAATATCGTGCCCTATTAAGATAGTGTGGGCATCAGTGCCTTTTACTTCTTTTATCCTAAATAGAAGTGTGGTGAACATAGACATTTGGGAGTTTCCTCCGATGCCCATGGTCATGAGGTTCTTTCGTATGATCCGGTTTTGCAGTAATTTTTCATCTCCAGCAACTACTTCACAAAGTTCTTTTGATTCGAATAGAGTGGGCGCTTTTACAGAATACCATTTCTTAGATTTCCATTTGTCAACAATTTTTGCTTTCTTTCCAGCTATATAATCACCATCAGTTTACCGTTCAATTTGTCCATATATCATATATTTAACATCAGATATTACCATCACTTTGCGATTAGAGAGACCTGATTTGCATAATTCCATCCTTTTGGAAGAATTCCCTTAGAGGAGTAGTACTTGCTGAGCCGATGAATTTTTGATTCCACATGGGATAATTTTACCTTATTATGAAGGTCTTTTTTGGAAGTTTTAAGATGAGTTTTGATAATTTCGGCTTTTCGGATTAGGCTGAGCAGGTCTTCAGGATACTCTGGTGCAGCATTTTCTTTCTTTAGAAAAGCGCCAAGAGTCATGCCCAAAGTAGCACGGATGTTTGGAACCCCTTTCTGGTCCCTTAGGTAGAGACCGATCTTAGATTGTGGAACTCCTTCCTTGGACATCTTGACAATAAGTGGGGTCAACTCGGCCTTTTTTTCATCAGACCAATTAGGTGCGACCTTTGATTTTGGCCTTTTTGTCCCGGCTTTACCTTTCTTTTTCGAATGCAATCGTGCCATACGTCATAACACCATTAAAATAATCCAATAAATCTGCTAATCGTGTAGATATTCGCAGAATTTTAGAAGTACTTTATACCTATGTGAGAGCTTGTTTTTTAATTGTATGCTTTGGGCAAATGTCTTTTGCTCTCCTTGAGGGATGAAGATTGGGTCGTAGCCAAAGCCGTCAACACCGCTGATTTTGATGGCGATAGAGCCTTCGCAAGTTCCGATGAAGGTTGAAATCTTTTTCCCGTCATGATAGGCAATACAACTAACAAATTTTGCAGTCCGGTCAGTTGAGTCGGACATGAGTCTGAGAATCCCTATATTGCCTATCTTTTTCATTGTCCAAGCAGAGAAAGTTCCGGGAAAATCATTTAGCGAATTGATAAAGAGCCCGGAGTCTTCTACAAAAAGCGGTTTCTTGAATTGTTTATACGCAGCTGCTGCAGCATCTTTGGCGATTTCTTCAACATTATCTGAACGAATTTCGGAATAATCAAATGGCTGATGGGTGAGTTTAAGGGCGGGGCGAGCATTACCAAAAAATGATTTTGCTTCTTCAAATTTGTGTTTGTTGCTTGTGGCAAAAAGAATTTCCATTCGAATACCGTAATTTAATAAGCGCGAAGGTTTATTTTATTTGGTGATTCTGTTGCCAGAGCCAAATATCCCTAAAGACACTAAAACTTCGGATAAGAAAACTGATCAGAGCACAAAAAGTACTGAGCAGGTAGTTAAACCAACTGAGCAGCCAGCAGAAAAGAAAGACGACATTACCCCTATTTTGAAGGAAGTGGAAGCTGCTATTGTAGTGATCAAGGTATATCCGGTTGCCTCAAAAGAAGATGCAAAAAATGAGGCGGTCGAAAAAATCGTGAAAACTTTCAATAGCGGAAATGATACGGTAAAGCAGCTAATCCTATATATGATGCATGAAAATCTTGCCCAGACAATTGAGATGAAAATAATGCACACTTTTGATTATTTTAAGGCGAAAAATCCTGCACAAGAGCCTGCCCAATTGCGTATGAATGTTTATCGGGCCATGTTCAACTACAATACTTCAATAGAAGGAATTGTTGAACTGATAAAAATCCTGGCACGGCTCAGGGGAGATGATTCGGCTAAGCTTCTGACATATCATTTTACTCATTTGTGTACCTATGAAAGTGAAGCCAACCACATGATGAGATCGGCAATTCTTGAAGCGCTGGGGACTTCTGAATCATTATACGCCCTACGAGCACTGATAGATTATGCAAAATATGGGGATAGCGAAAGGATGCTTAACCGGATCGTACGCGCACTTGCAAAATGGAACGATAAGGTTGATTTGTTAAAAATTAGCGAAAAAGAAAAAACGGAATTAAAAAAAGAACTGCAAGAAATAATGACGAACGATCTTGGCGGAGCGCATTATGGTTAATTCATCTGGATAGGGGGAAAATTTTATGGGACGATTCGGATTGCCAACCAACATGAAGCTGAAAGATGGCAGAACTGCTACCATTGATTTTCTTAAACCTAACGATAGCGCGAAAGAATTGATGAATTTCATAAATGCGTTTGTTGATGAAGGGGCAAACCTTTCTTATGACCGGAAATTCACTTTGAAAGAAGAAAATGAATGGAAGAAGAATCATCTGAAGGGGTTCTTGAAAAACGAAAGCTTTTGCATCATAGCAAAAGTTGATGGTAAAATTGCTGGCACAAGCGATTCGACAAGAAAATTGTTCAAGCTAAAGGATAATGTCGTTATTGGCCTTGCTATTGGCAAAAAGTACAGGGGAATTGGACTTGGAGAAATATTGCTTCGGAAAAATATTGAAATCTCCAGAACAAAACTAAACCCAAAGAATCTTTACCTGACTGTTTTTACTACGAATAAACCTGCCATCAAACTGTACAGGAAGCTAGGTTTGAAAGAGTTTGCAAGGCTTCCAAAATGGGTACTGCAAAAAGGAAAATATGTTGATGAAATTTACATGAAATTATAAATTTCTCAAAAACGATAGCTATTTATTTCCATAATAATATATTATAATAGGTGAAAAAATGAATGAAGTGTTTAGATCAAAGATAAGGCCACTTGGAACTTCTGCATGTGTATTGATACCCAAGGAAAAATTAGATGAAATGGGTCTTACAATGGGGGATGAAGTGGATATTGCACTTCTAGTACATAGGAGAGCATCAGAATTGGAAAAAATCTTTGGTTCTGCCAAGGGCACTAAACCTTTTAAGAGAGACAAGACAACAAGAGAATTTGTATGATGCTTCTCGATACGTCTGCATGGATAGAGATTGCTCAGGGAACCGAAAAAGGCAGGAAAATACTGGAGATTACATCTACTAGTTTAGCACTTTATACTAACATAATTACGATCGCCGAAGTTTCTCAATGGGCAGAAAAAAATAAGCTGGATATTAATGAAGAGTTAAGAAAAATTACAAATAATTCAACTATTATTCAAATGGAATTTGAAATGTTGAAAGTAGCTGGAAAAGATTACTGCATGCTTAGGAAGATAAAAAAGAAAATCAGCCTCATCGATTCAATAATCTATACGAGTGCATCCATCCATAATCTTGAATTAGTAACTGCAGATAGGGATTTTGAAGGACTGGAAAACGTAAGATTTGTAAAATAAGCTAATGAAAGGTAGGGAAGAAGGCAAACGCTTAAAGTTCCACTTCAACCGACTTATCTTTTTTGTTTATTTTTCCCTTATACTTTCGCTCGATTTCATCAAACTGCACGTTCTTTGCTAAGCCAATAATCTCGCTTGCTTTTTCGTAATTATTGTAAATATGATCTCCTTTTTCCTTGAAGGCTTTTTCTTCTTCTTGCAGTTCAGTCAGCCGTTGCTCTTGTTTTTCCAGCCGCTCATTAAGTTTTTCCAGTTTAGGATTTGGTTTTTCAAAATTAAGGTAATATTCGTCTGCTGCCTTAGATAGGCTATGGAAAGCCTTGCTTTCTAAATCAGAATATTTGGAAAGCTTAGTAAGTGCAAAATCAAGTACTTTTCCGTCCTTGTAGAATGCAGTGGGCGCGGAGTTTGATTTTATTGAACTAAGTTCCCCTTCCAGTTGCTGCAGTTTATTTCCGCTTAGGCTTTTCCCAGGGGTTTTTTCATCTATTTTCAGCCTGCTTAATGCTTCAAGCGCATATTCTTTGCCAAAAGGCATCTTCATCAGCGATACGATAATGTATTTTTCTGATGGCTCTAATTTTTGAGAAACCGAGGGCTTTGGAGGATTATAAGGCGAATTTGCTTTGATTTCACGATCCGACCAGGATTCATATTTGGCTGCCGCGACTATTTTGTCATCCTTGATAAAAATTACATTGCCCTGGGCAAACATCTCAAAAACAAGTTTTCCTTTGTTAAAGGTAAAGGAAATAATCCGGTCATTGTTTATTTGCTCAATTGAGGTGAGTTTTCCATTATCAAGCTCTTTCTCCACTTTCTCAACGAATTTGTCGGTTAGAGCGGACTGCTCTAAATAGTTGGTGGAATGAAGCCGAATACCAAGTTCACAGATTATATCTTCATCCCCAACCTTAATCCGGTAAATTTTTTCGCCGATTTTTTTTATTTTATGCATATGCCTACCAATTATTTTTGGGCCAAGCTCGGCAATTATGAAGGAATACTCCAGATTAGAAAAAATATGCATTAAGTAACCTTATAAATATCTTATTCTTAAAATTATCTTTATGAGATCAAGACCGGATATCAGGCAGATGGTGGCATTCTTAACCAAAAACGGTGCAAAAAAAATATCAATTTTTGGCTCCTGTGCGAGAGGGGAAATGAAAAAGGGCAGTGATATTGATGTTCTGATCTCGTTTAAGGAAACTAAATCCCTCTTTGAGCTGGTTCGTTTAGAGCAGGAAGCGTCAAAAATTGCAGGAAAAAAAGTTGACTTAGTAACTGAGTCATCAGTAAGCCCACTCATTTTGCCATACATAAAGAAGGAAGCTAAGGTGTATCATTCTTGAAAAAAGATGATATTTACATAAGCCACATCCTCATTTCGATAAATGCAATAGAAGATTACTTGAAAGGCAAATCACAAAAAGATTTTTTATTATATTGGAATTTGCAAATTCCAATGCGGACAAATTTTTGCGAAAATTTGTCCTCTAACAAACTACTTCAGGATGGGGTGGTCAGGCAGCTTGAAATAATAGGTGAAGCAACAAAGAACATTTCTAAGGAATTCCGCTCAAAACACACCAATATACCCTGGAAGGAGATTGCAGGGACTAGAGATAAGCTGATCCATGATTATCTTGGGGTTGATCTTAAGGCAGTCTGGAGCACGATCAAAATAGATCTTCCACAACTCAAAGAAAATATATCTTTGCTTCTGCAAAAATCTTAGGTTATCTCAGGGGCCTAGAAAACATGCATAAACCAATTGCACGCCAAAGTATTTTATTTCTATGATAAATTGGAATACCGAAACCTTTGTAAGTGCTGACGCACATTTATAGACATGTTCATTTTCCACTTCAAACCATTAGCAGTCGAAGATAAAAAGAAAAAAGTACCTTATAAAGTATGGACATTTGAGCTCATTAAAAAAGAAATGCCTGAATGCCCAGATAAATTAGCTAAGAAAATTTCTACTCTTCCAGAAACAGAAAGAAATTCAAAAGTAAGTGCTTTAAAGGAAATAAAGGGATATGCCGGAAGAAAATCAGACGCAGTATTTGCTTATTTTGAAACTGATTACATTGGAATTAATCTTTTTGTTAGGTTTACAGATAAGTTTGTTCAGATCGCTAAGAATCTTAGGGAAGCAACATATGAGGCTTTTTTTGCGCTAGGAAATGAGAAAATTTCAAGATTTTTTATTAAAGATCCAGATAAATTAATAGCTTCATTTGTAGGAATTGCAAAAATTGGTGGTGCGAGAGCAGAAGCTGCACTTTCCGCTTTGGGAACAGATAAAATTCCGGAGTTATTCGTGAAAGATCCCCTACGAGTTGTGCAGTCCTTTTCTGCTATTGCAAGAACTGCGGGAAATGGAACATCTGCTGCTTTTGAAGCGCTTGGGAACAGTAAAATTGCCGATCTTTTTGTCCTTTATTTTGATGGTAAATTGAAGTTTGATCAATTCGTCATAAATGTTCTTTCTTATAAAAATGTTTCAATTGAATTGGGAAGGCCGCTTGATGATTTACACGGACAACAAGAAAAACGCGAGAGATATATGGACAGCTTATCAACTGCACAGGTTTTAGGCCTACTTCTTTCAGATCCTCAATATTTCCATACTTCAACCAACCATATGCTTTTTGATAGGTTGAAAAAAGACCTTAAGGGCAGAAGCGTTTCGGAATTATTTCAGGATCATAGTGTCAATACTGATTTGGTAAGGAATTTCCTTTTTCGTGCAATTAACTATGACCGAATCTATGGAAGAGAAAATTCCCTTCTCAATGAAGTGGATATGACTAACCTAATAGGCAACATGATAAAGCCTCTAGCAAATAGCACATTTGATCCAACATATTATTTTCTTTTGGCCAACGCCTTAGATAAGATGAAGGCACCGGATAAGATGCAAAAAATACTTACTGAATTTTTTGGAATATTAACTGAAAGATATAAATATCTTTCAAAAAAGATAACTATTTCTGAAGAGGAAAGAAAAATAGTGGCTGCTATTGAGTTCCTATTAGTTAAGATTGAATCTTCCACTACTCTTGTTTTGGAGAATAATAAAAAACAAATGTCTGAATTAGATGCCAAAGCAATCTTTGAGCCAGGGCGATACAGCACAGCAGGAAAGTTATCGATAATTCAGATATTTGACAAAAATGATACGGAAAACCATTGGAAACTTAGCCAACAGTGGTTCAGAAAATATGGCAAACCTAAAAGAGGGGTCGATGGGGAACTCATATATGAAGGGAAAACTGCAAGAATAATTCTTTTTATGGGGGAAAGTCCTGGAGATAACCAAAAATTTGTAAAGGCAAAACTTGGTGAAAATCCTAATAGGACAGTAACATTCAGAGGACATAGTTTCAGTCTTGAGAAGAGTTTTCCATATGATATTTTTGGCAACGGAAATGGCCAAATAATTTTCATTCCAGGAAGTTGTGGCAGTTCAGGAAGCACAGCACAATATATTGCAAATAATCCAAACACCGACCTTAGATTTTTCAGCAATACATCCACAGGAAGAGGGCAAGTAACTAATGCTATCTTGGATGCTTTGATAGGAACAAAAACAGCTGCAAAATTTTCGGATCTTTTAAAGAAAGCTGAACCCCAGATTGCCCAAAATGGAGGCGATTTGAATACAATAAATGTGTGGTCAGCAGGGGAGGCATTGCTAGCCTATGTTTATAGACGAGAGGGATAAACATGAACCTGGAAAACTTACTGCTTGAAAAAATTGGCAAAGAAAAGATGGAGGAAGAAATTGATTGCAAGGTCGAGTCTTTCCACGGCCTCCTTAACCGAGAGGCAGCCATGCGCATTATTGCAAAAGAGGCAGGCCTTTTTCCCAATGAGGAAAAATTCTACAGGATAATTGATGTTCCCAAAGGAGGCAAGAGAATATCTATTTCTGCTACCATCAGGAAAATATGGCCAACTGCCACATATAGCTCGGGAAAAAAATCAAAGGTGGTTGAAGTTGCTGATGCTAGCGGACGCAAGCCGCTCATACTTTGGAATGAGGATGTTGAGATTGCCAAAAACCTCCGGGTTAATGATGAGATAGTTGTCAAGGGGGCATATGAGCGCAACAACGAGCTCAATTTGGGATATAGCGGATCGGTTGAGGTTAGCAAAAAATCTGAATTTTCGAACTTAAAATCGCTCAATGCGCCCGGGGCAGTACATTTGCGGGAAATAATAAGCAGAATAGAAGGCAAGGTAGCGATCGAAACCAGCGCTGGTGATGGTAAAAAAACAAAAGTTGTCTGTTTTGTTTTTTCAATTTCCAATGGCGAGGACGAAATGAAATGCGCAATAACTGAGGGGATTGACCGCGGGGCCAAGCTCAGGGTTGGCGATGAGGTAATAATTGAAAATGGCATTATGGATAGTCAAAACAGTTTAGTTATCCTAAATCAGCTAACTCGCTTGCTCTCAAAACGAAAGGACGAGGTTCTAGTTGGCACCATAAAAAAACTAGAATATGTAGAAGAAGGCCAAGCTGGCCAGAGTATGATCGTATCAGTAGAAGATGGGGATACAAAAGAAGAAGCAAAGGAAATAATTTTAGATCGGGAAAACGCCCTCAGGCTGATGGGCCTTGTGGTTGCGAACGACATAACCCTCGAGAGCGTTGTTTCCCTTAAAAAAGATACCCTAATAAACACTAAAATAGCAGTTAAGGTCGAGGAAAGGAACGGCAGAATCCATGTTCAAAGATAATCAAAGATAAAAATCTGGTGATTTGTTATGGCAGCAGCATCCCTTAAAGTTGCGGAAGCATTTCAGAATGATATTGGACGGGGAATAGCCAGGATTGATTCACGCTCAAAAAGCGCCCTTGGGGTATCCACAGGCGATATCATCAAATTATCAGGAAGGAAAACTGCACTTGCAATAGTATGGCAGGCCCATCAGGATGATGAAGGCCTGGACATGATAAGGATCGATGGCATCCTTAGGCAGAATGTCGGGATCGGGCTTGGTGAAAAGCTCAAAGTGGAGCAAGTGCAGGTAAAAGTTGCAAAAAAAATAGTGCTTGCACCCCAGGAACCGGTAAGGTATTCTGTTGGGTTTGACCAGTATGTGAAAAAAAGGCTGGTGGGAAAGCCGATCATAAAAGGCAATGTCCTTCCTGTCGGAATTTTCGGCACGTCTATTCCTCTGGTAGTTGCACAGGTATTTCCCCAGGGCGCAGTAATCATAAACGAGGATACCGAGGTAAAAATAAAGAAAGAGCCAATAAAGGAAATTGCAAATGTCCCAAATACAACTTATGATGATGTCGGTGGCCTTCGGGATGCCATACAAAAAGTAAGGGAAATGATCGAACTCCCCCTAAGGCATCCGGAAATATTTGAGCGGCTTGGGATCGACCCGCCAAAAGGGGTCCTTCTTTATGGCGCACCTGGAACTGGAAAAACCTTGCTTGCTAAAGCGGTTGCTAATGAATCGGACGCGAACTTCTTTTATGTCGGAGGGCCCGAAATAATCAGCAAATATGTCGGTGAAAGCGAGGAACGGCTCCGTAAATTATTTGCCGAAGCTCAGGAAAACGCGCCATCGATAATATTTGTTGATGAAATCGATGCGATAGCACCAAAGCGGGAAGAAGTTATGGGCGAAGTGGAAAAAAGGATGGTCAGCCAACTTCTCACGACGATGGACGGCCTCAAGGCAAGGGGCGAAGTCATAGTTATTGGCGCAACCAACCGGCCTGATTCAATTGACCCGGCCTTACGAAGACCAGGAAGGTTCGACCGGGAGATAGAAATTGGGGTTCCGGATAAAAAGGGCAGAAACGAAATATTAACCATACATGTTCGGAACATGCCGGTAACTGAGGATGTTAATGTTGAGGAGCTTGCTTCAGTCACTCATGGATATACTGGCGCGGACCTTTCCTTACTAACAAAAGAAGCTGCAATAAAAGCACTAAGACGGGTACTGCCATCTATGAACGTTGATGATGATGTCCTTCCGCAGGAAGTTTTAGACAGCATACGGGTTTCCAGGGACGATTTCTTCAGTGCAATGCACGAAATTCAGCCTTCAGCGCTACGTGAAGTTTATGTTGAAAAGCCAACTACCAAATGGGCTGACATTGGCGGGATGGACGAAGTGAAAAGGCAGGTTCAGGAAGCTGTTGAGCTGCCGCTTAAGAAGCCGGAAATATTTGACAAAATGGGAATCCGGCCCATAAAAGGCATTCTCTTGTACGGGCCACCTGGAACTGGAAAAACCTTGCTTGCTAAAGCGGTTGCTAATGAAAGTGAGGCCAATTTCATTTCAATAAGCGGGGCACAGGTCCTGACAAAATATGTTGGTGAATCGGAAAAAGCAGTGAGGGAATTATTCAGAAAGGCCCGGACTGCAGCCCCTTGCGTATTATTTATTGACGAAATCGATGCCATGGCACCGCGCAGGACTGGTTCAGGCGCAGATGGTGCTATGGCAGTTGAAAGGATAGTGGATACTTTGCTAACTGAAATGGATGGCTTGCGCTCGCTAAAAAGCGTTGTTGTTATTGCGGCAACAAATCGACCGGACATACTAGATACTGCTCTTATGAGGCCTGGAAGATTTGACCTTATAATCGAGGTCTCATCGCCAGATGAAAAGGCCAGGCTGCAGATATTCAAAATATGCACTATGAAGATGCCGCTTGATAGAGATGTTGATATTAAGGAACTTGCAAAACTTACTGAAGGGTACACTGGGGCAGATATTGACAATCTTGTGCGGGAAGCAGGAATGGCCGCAATAAGGGAAGGGGCCAAAAAGGTTTCTGCAAAGCACTTTGAAATGTCAGTTAAGGCAATAGTCCCAAGCGTCCGGAAGGAGCACGTGGATTCCTTAAACCGGTTCAAGACCAATGCTGCGGCTATGTATAGGTGATTGCATGGCCATTGGCCAAAGCAGGTCTAAGTAAGCAGGCCGAGTAATTAAGTAAGGGGAAGTAAAGGAGATGAAAGTAATGCGGCTGATGTTATTTGTCAAACTAATCCTTCTTTCGCTCTCAATAGCATTGCTGTCATTTGCATTGCTAGGCTATGGGCTAGTTGAAACCCTGCGGCTCTTTGCGCTCGGGGTGGTAGGATCGATTGCAATAACTGCCTTTTATCCTGAAGTGAGGGGAGTAAGGAAAGGCGACTCGGTTTCAGTAATAGGCGACTCGGCGATTCCGAGCCTGATGGGAAAAATCGGCAGGGCGGTCCAGAACGGAAGGAAAAATGAAAAAATAAAAATAATTCTTGAAAATGGCGGCGAGGTCGTTGGCGTAATTGAAAGCTACACAGGCCTCATCAGCCCGCCAAGGGTACGCCCTATTTACGAAGAGCGGCTGGTGGATTAATTGGAAGGACTATATTTTGATAAGCAGGAAATAGAGCACATCATAATAAGCGTAATTGCAATTTCGCTCGGATTCGCGATCGTATTTGCAGGGATAAATGGCCTCCTAAGTTCGCCAAAGGAATTTTTAGTGTTCATGGTACTTTCGCTTGTGACAGTTGGCAGCGGATTTATACTTCACGAAATGGCCCACAAGCTCGTTGCGATTTATTATGGCGCAAGTGCCAGATTCATAATGTGGACAAAAGGGCTCCTGCTCATGCTCATTACTTCGGTTTTTGGTGTGTTATTTGCAGCACCTGGAGCAGTTTACATTTATTCGAATAAGATAACCAAAGCGGAAAATGGAATAATTTCCATCGTGGGCCCCTTGACAAACCTGCTTCTTGTTGGTTTTTTTATAGCGCTCAGTAAGGTTTTTCCAGTGGTTTTTCACCTCTCTTTTATTGGGGAGCCGCTTAATGTCTGGGCGTTTGGTGCAAAAATAAACTTGATCCTGGCACTCTTCAACATGATCCCTGCATTTCCGCTCGATGGGAGCAAAGTGTTCGCATGGAATAAAATGGTATGGATTGGTACCATACTCATACTGTTGGGGCTTGGGGCAGTCTTGATAAGCCCATTCATCATAGTAAGCTGGGGGATGCTGCTGGTAATTGCACTGATATTTTCGAAACTGGCATTCGGTGGAAACCAAAGGTGAAAAAAATGAGAGGCGCAGAAGCGATAATCAAAAAAACAAAAATCCTTGGAAAAAGCGCGATCATAAAGAGTCGCATTCAGAAAACTTATCGCATTGGTGAAATTGATAGGAAATTGAGAATGGAAAGAACCCGTGTGGAAGCAAGGCTTTTGCATCGCGCCAAGCTCGCCGGAGTAAATTGCCCGGTTGTTTTTGAAGTTTTTGGTTGTGCTATTACGATGAGCGAAATTGATGGATCAAGACCAAAAATGAGCAAAAATGAATGTTTTGAGGCAGGAACAATACTTGCAAAACTCCACGCTGTGGACATAATCCATGGGGATTATACACCTGCAAACCTTCTTGAGCAGAAAGATAATTTGATTGTAATAGATTTTGGCCTTGGTTTTGTTTCAAAAGATGTTGAGGATAAAGCAGTTGATTTCTATACCATGATCCGGTCAATTCAGGGCGAACAGAGTAAGAGCGCATTTGCTGATGGATACAAAAAATACAAAAACTGCCATACTATTTTTGAAAGAGTAAAGAAAATCGAAAAAAGAGTAAGGTATGCTAACTAAAGAAATGGTCGATATATCGTCATTGGAAAAATAGCAGGAAATAATCTTTTGAATTGGCGTTTTTTATAGCTTTCGTGTTTTGCATCAGGATGGGTTCTGCGTATCTGATGATCATCTAAAGTCAGGATTTGAACTTCCACTGGAAGTAATTGGCAGGTCAAATCGTTTAATGGATGATCAGGTATTGGATCAACCAGTACCGGGACTCTGAGGATAAATTTAGTTAAGCCAAATGCAGAACTTGCATCTTGATTATCCGATACGGCAACTGCTCTTTTACGCTGCTTAAAGCCCTCTAACCTTCCGCTAATAGTTGTAGCCCTAAATCGGTCAACAAGTATTTCTACTTCTTCATCATTTTTAACAATAAATTCAACTCCAGTGTAATCTTTTGTGGTTAATCCGCTCTTGGAATTGCCCTCCAGTAAATCCAAGTAGGCCTTCATGAGTAAGGAACCATACTTGATTTTTCCCTCTGAAGTTAAACACTTTAATCTGGATTTAAATGGAACGTTTTCGTTTCCATATAGTTCTACACCAAAATCGGTCCCGAAAGTATAGCTGAATGATTCTGAAGAAATTGCCGCACCGGGCGAGATATCAAGAAATTTATTGAATCAGTCCATCAATTTTACATAATAACGTAAAGATAACTGGACTTCTTTTTCCGTATCAATTCGCAGTACCTGGTGGCCTATTTCCAGCCCGCGGATTACTTCATATAATGTTCGCCAATTCTTTGGATCCCCATTATTCGAACCTTTTAATGACCGGTACCTTGCCCGTGCATCTTCAAGCAGTATTTGGATACTTGAAACATCGTGAAAATGTCCTGCTGCAAATAGTTTATGAATAGAAGAATGTTCAGGAGGAAGATGTTCACGCGCCAAATAATTCAAGGTATCCGACCCGCGGTTCATTGCGCTTATGAACTCTTTTTGTACCCTGCTAAGTTCTGAATCAAGTGGAAAAAACCGGTTGCGCACACTTTCTACAAACGTACGGGGATCCAGCTTGTCTTTACCATCGCCTAAAACCTGCATTATGGGATGAAGAAACAGACGACTGCTCCAAATTCGCCCGGCATCTTCTCGTTGAGGGCGAGGTACTTGATAGAGTGAACGCATAAGCACATTATCAATAACATGGTGATAAAAAGGTTTTGAAATTCAGATAGAAAAGATAAATAGGAGAAAAAGTAATTGCAGGAGCACTTGAACTTTTCAACGCTCCCACAAATTGTTCGAAATTAGAGGATTAATCTGTCAAAACGTATGTTTTTACATTATCCCCAATTTGCAAGGTTATTTTGACGGGGTGGCCAGAGCTGCCGATAAGGGCACCAACTTTATAGTCCTCAACAGCATCTTTTGGACTTACAGTATTCTTTGCGGCAAGAGTAACTGACAGTACATGATGGTCCTGATAATATTTTCCCTTATCATGAAAGATCAGAGTTTCAACACCTGCTAAAGCAAATCGGCTATCGAACACTTTGAAATTTAGCTCAATAAGATGGTTATCCATACCATGTAGTTCGCTATGCATAGTACCGGAAGAATGTTCTGCCACTTCTTTTGGCAAATCACCGTAGGAAACTGTAAATTTTGATGAAGATACCTGGGAACCACGAGAAACATTGAAATTCCCGAAGGCTACCTTGTTTTCGTCATATTCGAATATTATTCGAGAATCCTTGAAATGAATAACAACTGCATTCCTTGAGATGATAATTGATTCTAGATCCCTACCCATTAATTGTTCCTTGAGGGTATTGGCTAATGCCTCATCTCGTTTAACTTGTGTCTCATGACCTTTAGGAACACGTATTTCTCCAGATCTTATTTTATGCTTTATAAGAACCATAACTAATATATTTTGATAATATTTTATATAAGTGCCGAATGATTCTGGAATCAGATTTATGTTTTCACATTCCTTCAAATATTAAGATGCAGCATAAATTGCAGGAGGAAGACCCTCAGGGAATACCTGAGGACTTAACCGATTTTCGCAAGTTTGTGAATTCAGGTAAAACTTTGAATCGCTCGTTCTGTGTTCAGGAAACACCTGAAGGTGCTACCTTCGTTTTATCTTTCCGTCGATATCAGCAGTATTATGCAGAGGTTAAAAAGAGAGCGTTTTAGGTATCAGTATACATTCATACAAAAACCATACATTTTTATACTAAGTGGTGTATATATTTAACTATGAAAGGCATCCAAAAAACAGTTCAGTTGGAAAAAGAACCTCTCCATTATCCAAATCTAAAAACAGTGCTGATGGTAGAGGAAGTTCTGCAAAAGGAACAACTTCCAATAAAACGTGAAGCATTAAAGAAAAAATTAGCAACGCAAGTCCAGCACCAGACACTCAACGTCATACTTGAATATTTAGAGAACAGCGGAAAAATCATTGATGGGCATAAGGGCATAGTTTGGGTCTACAATCCAAGTCCAGAACTCAAAAGAGCAATAGATAAGGGGCTGAGAGTGTGAACAAACCTGTTGCAGTTGTCATTGCAGAAGACATACTACCTGCATACAGAAAGTTAGTTGAATCGGTTGATGAAGAAAAGAAAAATAACATAACTAATTCAGAAAACCAGCAATTACTCAAATCAATTGAGAACAAAATTATTTATCTTAAAATGAAACCTCAGGCAGGCATTTGCATATCTAAAGAGCAAATTCCCAAAAAATATATTGAATTATACAAAGTAACAAATCTTTGGAAGATGAATTTAACTGGAGGTTGGAGACTAATTTACACTTTGAAAAATGATGAAGTGGAAATACTTGCAGTAATTCTTGATATTTATGATCATCCAACTTATGATAAAATATTTGAATATCGAAAAAGTCGGTGAAAGAATAAATTAAGAGAGTGGTTTTGTCGGAAAGCATAAGGATTATGAGAAATGAATAGGGATTAGAAAATAAATAATTTTGTAAAGTGAGAAGCAGAGAATATAAAACGGCCTTTCCAAACTCTCAAATATGAATAAGGAACTTATTTGTACTTTTTGTAATACCGATAATCAGAAAGCCCTAATTTATGAGGATAAAGTTTGCTTCGCAATAGTTGATCAAAACCAATAAATAAATATCATGTATTGGTAATTCCGAAAAAACATTATCGTGATTTCATAGAACTGCCGGATACAATTGCAGCACATCTTTTTCTCGTTGTCAAGAAACTCTCGGCAGCGGTTAGAAAGGCTTGTAAACCAGATGCAATTAGCCATCTTTCTGATGATGATGTTTCTAAGACAGGTTGGAATTTAGTGACCCATTATGAATGTGACCGAAGAGACCCCACTGCAAGCACTCGCCATTTGATGGCTCGGTCGCTTCGCGACGTGGGGTATCCCTCATTCGGTCACAACTTTCCAAATTGGATCGCCGCAAGCGGCGGGGTATTCGACTCAATTTGGAAATAAATTTCACATAATTCCTAGATTCAAAAATGACAAAGTAAAAATTGAATGGAACAGAGATCCCGCTCCAAGTATTGAAACTCTTTCTAAATTCGCTAAAGCAATCAAAAAACAGTTGAAATAACTGTTAGGAACTCAGGAAAAACCTAATTGCAGGAGGAAGGATTTTCAGTCAACCCAAGGTTTTTTGGGGTGCCCGATTGAAACGAGAATTCGTTTCAATGGGTCCATGGAACTCTCGTTCCATAGGAAAACCCTTTTTTCCAAAAAAGGGCTCTTTTGAACCTTCGAAGGCGCTGAGCCAACAGATTTCCCAAATCGCAATTGATTGAGGAACATTACGCAACTATTTTGGCGACTTTGGTTGCCTCAGGGCTTTCCCAGGGGCTTTGCCCTTAGAAAGACCCAAGCCAAAGGGCCTCTTGAGTCTGTCACGTTTGACCGCTTCGCTACTCCTGCATAAGAATTATCGTTACACCTGAAGAAGTACCTCAGGCCGGAGTTGCAAATCATGAAATCAGAGATTTCAAGCGCATCGCTACTCCTGCGTAAAGAGAGAAGTTAATGATAAGAAAATAAAAACTAATACTCAACGACTATTTTTCCTTTTTTGAGCTTGCACTGGCACATTAATCGCTCAGAAGGATCAGTTGCAAATATTTCCAAACCTGCTTTTTCCAAATCGTTTGGAGGCTCCAGATTTTCCATTCCTTCGAGCACTTTTACCTTGCAAGATGCGCAGCTTGCTGATTTGCATGCAAATAGTACTGAGCATTTACCGTCAATATCGGCAAGCAAAGATCCATCAGGTACTTCTACTTTTCCGCCATCGTTTTTTACTTCAACTGTTGCCATGATAATTCACCTTAATGAAAATACGCATTTGGTAAAAAGAAATTAAGAGCGTAGACTTTAAAAGTATCAGCTAGGGCCTTATTTTCTGGCAAAAACCAGAAATGCGGTGTAAGTTAAGCCAAAATGCTGCGGCCTAAAGCCGAATTCTTTTGCCTCATATTCCCTAATAGTTCCTTCAATAGTGAAAACTTCTGAAAAAGACTTTTGGGCTTCCAGATGGGCCAATCTTGCTTGCTCGCTTTGTAAGCAATGGCAGACAAAATAACCACCCTTTTTCAGCGCATCATAAGCGTATTTTGCGATTTTATCAGCTTCTGCAATATCGCAGAAAACCAAATCAAAGGTTTGATCTTTTTCATCAATTCCGGATAGTACGTCCCGAAACTTAAAAGTAACATTCCCGAAATTCGCCCGCATAACATTTGACTGGGCAAGATCCAAAAATTCCTTTCGCTTCTCGTAACTGACAACTTCCTTGGCAATTGAAGCCATCTGCACCGTCATGAATCCAGAACCAGAGCCAAGTTCAATAACTTTTGATTCCTTATTGAGGCCAGTGTATGCAATAATCAAGCCTGCATCTTTTGGATGGGTGATTGCAGGGCCTCCCCGCTTAAGTCTCTTTAATAGGGCTGAAAAATGAAAATCAGGTTTGTTCATTATTAGATATCAGATTGAACCGTTTAAAAAGATTGAATTATCTAATATATCCATGGTAAAAGCAGGTTCACTGAGAAAAAGGTACGTTTTATTTAAGTTAAGCGAACCTCAAATGGAAGAGGATCGGCTAAAGCGCGGGCTTTACGCGCAGGCACTTAAGTTTTTTGGCGAATATGGACTATCGAGTGTTGCACTAAAACTTGTAAGCTACGATAAGGTGAAAAATAAGGGAATCCTAAGGTGCGAACGGGAGGCACTTGAAAAAGTTTTAGGATTCCTTGCTTTGATTGAAACGATTGATAATATACAAACAAGGCCAATTGCGCTAAAGTCAAGCGGAACGATAAAAGGGCTTGGCTAACTACTCGGTCATCCATTTCAGATATTCTTTGCTGGCACCATCTACTTTGAATGACATTAGTTCCGCAAGTTCATAGGGATGATTTTTCTTGATAAATTTTTCTATTTGTTTGAAAGGTCTTGTGCTTTTGATAACTAGCAGGTACTCTTTTGAATTTACTAATTTATCTTTCCATTTGTAGATTGAATTTTCGATCTTTATTATGTTAATGCAGGCAGCGAGCTTATTTTTTATCAATAATTTTGCAAGAGATTCTCCATTGGATTTTTTTGCAACAGTTGTAAGAACAATAATCATAGAACCACCGTGTGGAAATAATTTATGTGAGAAATTTTAGTATTAGCAAAAACAAATAAACAAGAAAAAGGAATGCGATTAACGAAATAAAAATTCCGATTAGCTCTCCCAAAATTTCAAAGAACGAAATTGCAAGGAGAATTACGATAATGCCTCCAAAAATCAGTAGAAGGGGTTTGCTTGCTACTATGTCAATTTGGAAGATGAAAGTAAGGATTAATGCAATTGCCAAAACTGCAAGAATTGGTTTTAGTGTAGACATAAACGCACAAAAGGCCTAGGAAGTTAGATGTTTTATTGCTTTGGATTCTTATGGTTTCTTGAAAACGATCTCGATAACATCCCGGTGGTGAAGCGGATGTTCCTTACCGACCGCCTGTTTTGTCTTATAGTCAATTGCCTTGATAAATCCTTTTCCGATATCAGAGTGGAGCTTGAAGGCAAAATCAAGTGCAGTAGTTGTTCGGGGTAGGAGGAAGCAGTCAGGTAAAATATTTCCATCCGAATCCTGAAGGTTTCCACCACCAGGAAATATTGCAATGTAATGGAGGAAATCAAATACTGCAGCGTTTAGGCATTTCTGGATTCCTGTCCCATTATATTTATCGCAAACAGCTTTCATGATCCCTAAGGCGCTTGACTGCCCATCATTTAAGTGGCCGGTTACTTTGAACTCCTTATCTCCTGGAACGTATTCAATCAAATTGGCCTTTGCAGCGCCTTTGAGGGTAATTTCCGCTTCTGCTGAGCATGGAATGACAACATATTCCGGGAAAGTTTTCTTTAATTTCTGATAATTATCCCAACCAGTAGATAAATCACATTTATTTGCTGCAATAATCATTGGTTTTCCTATTTTCCTTAAAGTTTTTCCAAGCGCAAGTTTTTCTTCTTCAGTCCAGTCGCCCAAAGGTTTTTCTTCTAGCCGCAACTCTTTCAAAACTTTTGCAATAATGTCGCGGCCCATTCCTAAACCAGAAAATTGCGGGGTAATTACATCCTCATTCTCTTTGTTGAGCCTACCTTCACGAACGAGCTTCGCCCAGTTAGCATCAAGGATACCTTTTATCCAAAAATCCAGTTCCTGTTCTAAGAAACGAACATCATTGCAGGGATCATAACTTCCGGTTGGCACTCGCTCGCCAACTTCGTTTGTTGATCCGCTGGCATCAACTATATGAACAAGAATATCTGCCTGGCGCAGGTCGTCGAGGAATTTGTTTCCAAGTCCCTTGCCCTCATGCGCCCCAGGAACCAAACCTGCAACATCCAATAGTTCCACTGGAACGAACCTTCGGCCCTTCACGCAAAATCCGGTTCTTGGATTGCATTGCTTTCCAAAATCCTTATCAACGCACTCGACTTCGACATATGCAACTGCGCGGTTTGGCTTTATCGTGGTAAAGGGCCTTGATGATCGCTCGACCGGCACTGAAGTTGCTGCCATGAAAAAAGTACTTTTACCGGTTGATGGTTTTCCAACTACACCAATTAACATAAAATTCAGCCCAGATAAATATCGATAAATAAGATTATACGGATAAAATATCTGAATTGAACAAGTTATAAACCATCAAGGTAAGGCGATCAATGGGCAATCATTCGAAAGTTGAACCACGAACCATACCAACCAGGGTATCAACATGGACAGTAGGGCGCTCGAAAAGTATTCCTGAACGAGATTGGGAACGAATCATAATATTGTTGGTAAGAAACACAACAGGACTTATCAATGAATCTTCTGATTGAAGGCCTAAAACAAACACTTCTGCCGGATTAAATAAAACACTTCGTGTAAAAACAAATTTGTGCGCTCGCTATCTGCGGGCTAAAGCCCGCAGTATTAACGCTCGCGCTTAGGATAGAAAGGCAGTTAGCTGAAGCTGTCCTGCTTCAGGGTTTATCAGCATCTGGTGATG
>JACRGB010000036.1 GCA_016212505.1 Microcaldota archaeon | reverse complement strand
TCAGGTTTCACTTATATCAATGGTGGTAAATCTGAAGAGATTTGTAAAATTAAGCTGGAAGCCAGTGGCTTCCTAAGCTTCAGCTTATTTTTTTAATATTAGATCAGAGAGTTCATTGACTTTTTCAACAGCTACCGCGCCACAACAATTATTAAAATCAAAGATCCAAACCATTTTCATGATGATTTCACAAAATCCTGCAACTGAAGAACTTCTTGGCAAATTCGAATATTGGACCGATAAAAAAGCAATTGAAGAAGTTAAACTATCGCGAGCGAAATTTGCAGAATGGAGTTCACTTGATTTAGGTGAGCGCTGCAATTATCTTCTGAAAGTGGCAGCAGTACTTAAGAAAAATTCCAGACAATACGGAGAAATAATGACTAAGGAAATGGGAAAACCAATAAAGCAAGCAGTTGCAGAAGCAGAAAAATGCGCCTGGGTTTGTGAATATTACGCTAAGAATGCAGAAATATTCCTTTCAAATGAACTTGTAACTACTGAGGCTAAGAAAAGTTATGTCACTTACCAGCCACTAGGAACTATTTTGGGGATAATGCCCTGGAATTTTCCATTCTATCAAGTGTTTCGCTTTGGTGCTGCAACTTTGGCTGCTGGTAACACATTAGTTGTAAAACATGCGAGCAATGTTCCCCAATGCGCAATGATAATCGAAGAAGTTTTTAGGGAAGCCGGATTTCCTGGATATGTTTATCGAAATTTACCAATTTCTAGTGATAGTGTAAAAAAAATTGTTAATAAGGATCTTGTAGAAGGGCTTTCTTTAACCGGAAGCACTGAGGCTGGAATGAAAGTAGGCGGCTTAGCCGGATCAACTCTCAAAAAAGTTGTCCTTGAACTCGGCGGAAGCGACCCGTTTATTGTCCTTGATGAGGCTGATTTGGAAAAAGCAGCCAAGGTAGGCGTAGCTGCAAGATTCCAGAATAACGGCCAGAGCTGCATTGCAGCCAAGCGCTTTTTGTTGCATGCAAAAATTGCAGAGCAATTCAAACATTTATTCATTAATGAAATAGGAAAGCAGAAAATTGGGGATCCTATGGATGAAAAAACCGATATTGGACCGCTTGCCAGATCCGATTTAAGGGATGGTGTAGAAAATCAGGTAAATGACGCAGTTAAAGCGAACGCAAAAATTCTTTGTGGCGGAAATAAAATCTCTGGCAAGGATGGAAAAGGCTACTTTTTCGAACCAACTGCAATTGAAGTAAGTAAAAATTCAAAAGCAGCAACTGAAGAAGAAATCTTTGGCCCGGTTGCAAGCGTAATTGTAGGTTCATCAGATGAAGAACTAATTGAAATTGCAAATAATTCACAATATGGACTAGGTGCAAGCGTTTGGACAAATAATAATGAACGCGCAGCTAACTTCATCAAAAAACTTCAATCTGGAGTGGTTGCAGTAAATAATTTGGTAAAATCTGATCCCAGGATTCCATTTGGTGGCATAAAGAAAAGCGGATTAGGTAGAGAACTTGGAAAAGCAGGGATTTTAGAATTTGTAAATGTCAAGAGCGTACAAATTTGGTGAACTAACTGATGGAAGAGAAATTAACTTTTAAAAACCAAAATAACGAAAACATTTCCGCGATACTTTCTACTCCAGAAAATGCAAAACAAAATAGTAATCAAAATGCCAATGGGATCGTGTTACTTCATTGTTTTACCTGCACAAAGCATCATCGGATTATGCGCACTCTTGCCGATGGCTTAAGCGCTGCTGGTTTTATGGTCCTGCGAATTGATTTTTCCGGAAACGGCGAGAGCGAAGGGAAACTGGAAGAAGCGACTTATACCAAAATGATCACCGAAGTAAAAGGAGCGGTGAGCATGCTAAAAGGCAAGGGCGCCAAAAAAATCGCAATTGCAGGCCATTCTATGGGCGCAATGATGTCCGTGCTTGGCGCATCAAAGGATGAGCGAATTTCTGCAGTTGCATTTATTGCGGGAAGCTCAGAAACCAGCAGGATACGGCAGATATTTCCATCAGACATAATTGAAAAAGTAGAAGTTGATGGCAGTGCGGAAACAGTTGTTTATGGAAGATCTATTATCTTAAGGAACGAATTCCTTAGGGACGTTGAAAAATACGATGTTGGTGCTGCTGCAAAGCAACTAAATGGCCGTCCTCTTTTGATTGTCCATGGATCGGATGATGAAACGATAAACGTAACCCACGCCAAGAAGCTATTTGAACTTGCCAAAGAGCCAAAAAATTCTCAAGTAAAACTGGAAATAATTGACGGGGCTGACCATTTATTCAGAAAGCCAGAGCATTTAGCAAAACTAAGAGAGGTTGTTGTGGGATGGATTAAGGAGAATTATTTACAGAACCAGAATTATTGATATCTGTTTTCCCAGACCGCTCTTCCTTTTCTATAGTCCCTTGTTCGTTCTTCCCAAACTTCATGAATTGTCTCTTTTGCAGCTTCTGTTTTAACAACATTTTCCGGTATTGTAATTCCTGCCTTTCTTTTTGCTTCTAAAGTAGCTTCATTATCATAAGCGAGGATACTTCTGATCACGACATCCTCCCCCCCATTCCTGTTTTGTACAAGTTCTGGAATAACTCTTCGGTCATATGTATCATCTGCAAATAATGGGAAAAATGGGTCGTGAGGCAACATGATCAGCCCATTCATTGCTAATTCAATTGTAAATGCATGAGATGCAGACATTCCTTTCTCACCAAAGAATGACCTAAATGCTCTCCAAGCTATTTGAGTGTCTAGGTCCGGGCTTGCTGAAGCTAATTTAGTGCCAATAGTTTTGATTAACCACTGATGGTAGTTTGGATCCGTCCAGGGATTTCTCTCATCAGTCCTTAACCTATGGCACCCATAAAATCCTGCTTCAACTACTGAATCTGGATAGGCCAATTCAACTGGACCAGAATTTAGAATATCTAAATTTTGCATTGCCCTCATTCTGAGGATTTCAACTACCTCTAACATTTCACGAACAATATGTTCTGGTTGGTCGTATGCCTCGATTAGCCCTGGAATTGCAACCCCAGAAATTCCGTTTTTTATGTTTCCATCAACAATGGATTTTAATCGCGTTAACAGATCAAGACCAACTTCTTCACCATCCCCGTCTAAAGGTCCGATATAAGCAACCCCACCTATTCTTGCACCTGGTTTCATGAATATTTTTGACAAACTGTGCATAACCAATGCCCTTGCGCCCATATGGTGCATTTTCTGGACTAGCTCTCTTCTTTTTCCTGCATTTTCTCCCCATGCAGCATCAGAATAAATATTATCTAGTAAGGTGATTCCCCAACGAGTATGAGAAACAGTTCGATCAACTATACCTGTGTGCTGATCATTAATATAACAATCATTAGGAGTACAAATTCCACTAGGATTTTCATCTGGTGAAATTATTGATATAAAAGGCCTATCAATTTCCTTAAAGACTCTTTCTATATCTTCAGGATCAGGTTTTCCAGTTGGTAGTCTTCTTATCATTCTTATATTTTCATAGCCAAATAACTCTCCAATAGATGCAATCCAATGGGGATGAGTTGGCGCTACAATAATTACCAAAGGCGCTCTTTGTTTTAATGATTCTTCAGAATATCCTAACGCATAAGCGCAAGCCCTTAGGGAATCTTTCATAAAAGTACTTATTCCAGAAATAACATGTGCTCTTGCCCTTTCCGAATCCATAATCCGAGGGTCTAATCCTGTCAAATAATTCCAGATTAATTCCTGTGCTTGCCGATACAACGGATGGTCATATGCCATTCCACTTGGAGGAAACTTTCTCATTGCTTCATCAATAGTTTTGAATCTGCCATTACCAAGACATTTTGGGAGGTCTCCGCTGGAAAAATCTAACGCATCCCTGCCCTTAAACAACTTGGAAAGTAAAAATCCCATTGATTTTGGGACATTTCCTCTAATATCGTTAGCAAATGCAATTTCTTCCCGTGTCAATACCCTTCTCATATATGCACCTAGCTATTATTATATGTGTGTAAAGGTATATAAATGCGTTGGATTAACTTAGTTATTTAATGTGCTTCTTTAAGTGTATTTCAAGCCAATCTTTTTAAATTTCAACTTCGTTCATACTAACTATGGCAAACAAGGTAATAGTTTATTCTGCGGAGTGGTGCCCATGGTGCCACCGGGTTATGGATTTTCTTAAGCAAAACAATGTCGCATTTGAAATGAAGGATGTTGACCTGCCTGCAAATGCCCAGGAATCATTTAAGAAAAGCAATCAGGGCGGAATCCCGGTAACTGATATTAATGGCACAATTGTGGTCGGCTTTGACGTTAAAAAGATCAAGGAATTGCTTAACATAGCTTAAGTGATTCAAATGATTTGTGCCAAATGCGGGAAACTTTTCAATGGCGGGCATGCAAAGCACAAGCAAACAGTTGAAAAAGAAAAATTAAGCGTTGCCTTTTGCACCGAAGAATGCCAGAAAATGTATCGATAAATTGGTGATTAGGTAGAAAATGAACCAATTTTTATCTGGGGGTTTTCTGTAAGTCAAAATTCCGTCTAGGTTCGTTTATAAAAGTTACTCATTACATAATAACATGCTTTTAGAGGTGGTAAAATGGTGGAAGCAATTAGGGTGTTGAATCGTACTGCAATTCCAGTTCGAGGATTGGATAGGGCAAGAATATTTAGTGGCATTAGACTAAAAAGCGGAGACAATCGAGCAGCTCAAACTGAGATTTTACGGAGGCTTAGGGCGGAGCTACCCGAATTATTAGGTGATTCTGCACAACCGGATTTTGAAAGTCAAGTGTCAAATATCTGGATGGAAACAGCTTATTTAGTAATATTAGCAAATGGAAGAGTTAACGGTCAAATAGAAGTTACTGATGACTTAGGGAAGCGTATTCTTGATTCCTGCTTAACTGCGCCAGAAAAGCCTGGTGAAAAATCACGAATTAATGATTTATTAGGAGGAAAAAGCGGGGTTTTTGTTTATGCAACTTATGACTTAGGCAGTACAAGAAAAGGCGCTCTTAGATTGGGAAGACAAGCTTTGGATGCTATGTATTCTTCCTCAAATGAACCATCATTTGCTTTTCAAAAAGCACTTAATGCACTATGCAAAGGAAGAGAATTGGATGTGGAAGATATGTTTTCCAATCACCTAGCATATCCGTTAAGATATAATGATGGTATAGGTTCAGTTACTGCATATATGAAAGACCCTTTATTTAGGACCATTAGTGCAGCAGATAAACCCGTTGGAGAATTTATGAGATGGTTGGCTGATAATTCAAAAGAGGTTAATTCTATGGGCGAACTCATAAGATTAGCAGCAGTTCAATTTGAATTTGCAAAAGAAACAAGAAAAAGAGCCGATTCAAAATTAGTTATCGATTCTTTACCAACCACAGTGATGCAATTGGCTCGTGATTGTTTTAAGCATGCAAAAGAATTATATTCCAAGCTCAAACCACCAGAAAATGATAGAATGGATTATTTGGCTAATTGAATCCAGTCAAATTCCAAAACTTCCTTCTTTTTATTAATTGTCATAGATAAATTTATTTGTAGACTGTGTTGAGTTATTGACTTAAGTATTTAGTTCGAGCGAATTATTATGGATCCTGTACTGCCGCAAAGATTTAAGGAGAGATATTCATCTATCGTTGATGATCCGGAAGCGCTTTTTACCTGCCTCATGTCAATGCCTCCAAAATCCTTTCGCGTAAATACTTTGAAAACTTCAGCTGAAAATGTAAAAGCGCGCTTCAATGAATACGGGCTCAAAATAACAGGCGTTCCATGGTCTAATGGTGCCTTTACTACTGATTCACTTGAAATTGGTTCAACCCTTGAGCATTTTCTTGGCCATATATACATCCAGGAACTCAGTTCAATGCTTCCACCAATAATAATGCAGAAAGAGATAGAGCAATCCCATCTGGTTTTGGATGCTTGTGCTGCCCCAGGATCAAAATCTACACAAATCTCAGCAATAATGCAAAATTCTGGCACACTAGTTGCAAATGATGTTGATTATGGCCGCATAAGGGCGCTAAAATTTAATCTGGAAAAATGCGGCGTACTAAATAGCGTAATAATCAATCAGGATTTACGGTATTTCCCAAATCTTCAGTTCGATTCGGTCTTGCTGGATGCTCCATGCTCGGCAGAAGGAACGATCAGGAAAAGTTATTCTGCATTAAAATTATGGAGTGAAAAAAAGGTTTTTGGTTCTGCTAAACTGCAGCAGCAACTGATAACCAAAGCATACGATCTGCTTAAACCCGGCGGAGTTATGGTTTATTCTACCTGTACCTTTGCACCAGAAGAAGATGAAGCTATTATTGATTGGCTAATCCAGAAAAGGCCAGATGCAAAATTAGAAAATATTTCTATTGAAGGGCTAAAATATTCTCATGGAATTGAAGACTGGAATGGTTTAAAATTTTCCGATGAAGTTCGAAAAGCAATCCGGATTTTCCCTCATTACAACAACAGCGAAGGTTTCTTTCTAGCTAAGGTGAAGAAAAATGATTGAAAACTGCAATAAGCAAGAAAAATTGCTAGTGCTCGAGTATTTGAAAGAGCGATTCGGCATCGAAGCAGATCTTTTCAGTAATTATGAATTCTATTCTGGTGGCCAGGGAAGAGTTTACCTTGCGCCATCAGGGATTTCAAATATTCAAAAAATAGTTACAGTTGGCTTATCCGTTGCAAGAACTAGCAGCACAGTCAAGCCAACCACTAATTTTTTCCAGAGTTTTGGAAGCTTTGTAAAGAAAAATATTGTTTTACCATCAAAAGAAAAAACTCTCAAATATCTTAAAGGAGAAGATTTTCAGCTGGATGAATTGGAAATGAACAGTTCAACCGAAGGATACGTTATGATACAATACAAATCCGGAAATAATACTTTTTTCCTTGGATGCGGTTTATTCCAGAATAACTGGATTAAAAACGTATTACCAAAGGAAAAACGACTGGATATAAAGTTTATCTGACTTGGTTATCCTATGCTAAAGCAAAATTCATTTTTAAGAAATCTTCAATCGTCATTTGGTGAGCTGTTTGCCAAACTGCCGTTTTCACCAAACCATTGGACAATTTTGTCTTTGCTAGTTGCGATAATTGGTGCAGCTATGATTGCGGTCGGGAACTTATTTTTCGGCCTTATATTATTTGTTGTCTCTGCGCTTTGCGATGCCATTGATGGGGCGGTTGCACGCGCAAGGAAAGAAGAATCAAATTTGGGCGCATTTATTGATGGAGTAAGCGATCGGTTTGTTGAATTTTTATTTCTTTTTTCATTTATGTTTGTTCCATTACCGGTAATTTACTTTGACGCTAAGATCTGGATTAGCCTGGTTATCTTTTTTGGAACAATGATGCCTTCATTTATCCGGGCATATTCCGATCATAAAGAAGTTATTAGCAAGAAAGAAGCAAATGCAATGGGCGGGTTATGCGAGCGAAGCGAGCGCATAGTTTTGCTGGTTTTGGGGTTATTGGCGAGCTTAATGACAAATACAATGGAATATTTTGTTTATGCGATCATTTTGGTCATTTTTCTCTCGAGTATAACTGCTTTACAGCGCTTGTTCTGGATTTTAGCTAAAAACTGACGTTTACTTCGGTTTAAAAAGTGTTTTAAATTATATATGATTATGGGTTTTAGAAAATTATTTTTGCCTAGGCCATTTCCTGCCGGCCATCTCCTGCCCGAGCAAGATAAGCCCTCTAGCTTTAGGAATTTTGGATACCGGCTACTTGATACTGGCCTCGAGCTAATTGCAGAAGAACTCCATCGCCTGAGGAGAAGTTACAACCCTTCACTTGGACCTTCATACGGGGTTGCAACTTATGATATCACAGCTTCATTAAACACCACCAGGATTCATGATTTTGAGGGAATTCTGGCCGATGTTGCAAGAAAATTACATGATTGTCAAGAAGCTCACATATATATTCGGACTAATGGCCATGTAGAAAAATATGTTTCAGTAGTTAGGGACCCGAACACCTCTAACTTTGAGCGAGAGCAGGATCCCCCCATTTTACCCAGCAGGTTTTCATCAGAACAAAGGATTAGTAATTATACCTCTGCTGATGGAGTTTTTTTGGACCATAGAAAAGGCAATTTGATGACCTTTAACCTTGCTCCTGGAGATTTTACTTTTGTCAATAAATCCGTACCAGTGTCCTACCTCCCTCAGAAAATTGCAATACCTTTAGTTTTTGATGGTAAGATGACCGGCCTTTTGGTATTTACCGGAAATGACTTATCATTATCCAATGGCCCCTTACTCAGAAAATCTGAAGCAATGAAGCTGACCCTTACCTATCTGGTTGGTACCTCGAGAATGCTTTCTATGATATACGAGGAAACTTTGGATGCTGGAACTAAGTTAAAACCCAAGGGCGTTTTTATCCGGGGCTTGGAAGGGGCAGTAAACAATTACTTTACCAAGGGCGAGGGATTTACCCTTTTAATGATGGATATTGACCACTTTAAGCGTGTTAATGATGAGATCAGCCATTTGGCTGGAGATGCTGTCCTTAGGGATTTTGCAAGGATCTTATCAGGTTTAGTCCGAACCGGAAACCGTGGTGGCAAAAAAGACTTACTTTGCCGATATGGAGGCGAAGAATTTGCCGCCATCCTTTATGGGTGTAAATTAGATGATGCAGTTAGGATTGTTGGAAGAATCAGAAGAACCCTTGATGAAAAACTCAACACACTTGATAATGGACAAAAATTAACTGCAAGTTGTGGAATTGTTGATGCAGGGACCGCATTTGCTAATTCTTCCTTAAGGGCACTCTACCCGGATGCTTCCAGCCACATCCTCGGAATTGCTGATAAGGGACTTTATCATGTAAAGCATCAGGGCAGAAACAATCTTGCAGTTGCGCGATTGGCTGATGGTTCAATAGATTATGATCTGGCCTTTGAAAGATCTAATCTTTGATTTTTTATTGAAAAAAGGCCGAGAATACTGCCGGCTTAAGCCGAGCAGTTGAATCGGCATAAATTCTTTTTCTTTAGCTTCAAAAACTAAGCCAATAGCGGCAGCGCCGCAAAGCGGCGCCGGGTCTTCCAAGAGAAG
>JACRGB010000035.1 GCA_016212505.1 Microcaldota archaeon | reverse complement strand
TTTTTTCTCTCTAGGATATTTCTGGCCGTCTTTGTTAAGCGATAATATTTCCATTTTTTATCTGCATAATCAGGATTAATTTCAATAAGATCGGATTGATGCAGTTGGTCAAGATGCTCTGAGATCGTTGGTGCGGATAATTTTAGTTCAGTTGCAAGTTCGCTTTGGGTTTTTTGCCTTTGGACGAGTGATTTAAGTATATCGATCCTTGTATCTGCGCCGATTGCTTTTAGCATCTGCCTGCTTACGACTATTTCATCTTCCATAATTTTTCCTCAGTAGAATAACAAAGAAAATACTCACCGCTTGCTTTTAATTCTTTTAGTTGTAGGGATAATAATGTTCAAACACGCCGGAATTTTGGTTTTGTCAATTCTAGTAGTTGTTCTGATTGCTGGTTGTATAACCCCGCCGCAACCAAGTGGCAAGTTGCCCAAAGACCTTGAAATCCGTTATAGTTATGGTGCGTGCAAAGCAGAGTGGGGCCGGACAATAACCATCATAACCGCGGATGGGAATGGGATCTATGAAAGCGGCAAGGGATCATTTGATAATGACCGCTTTCAAAGTGAGGAATTTAGGAAAACGTTTAAACTAAACGAAACGCAGATGCTCTCTTTGCTAAGTGACATAGAAAAAAGCGGTTTCTATTCCTTAGATGACTATTACTCGAATAATGAGGTCTTTGATGGCTCATGCAGTTCGATCTTCGTGACAAAAAATAACATAACCAAAAGCGTTGCGGTATCGAATACGGATGCGCCACAGGCGTACACAAAAGTGGCGGATTTGATTAGCGAAAAAACCAAAAATGCTAAATGATCCTTTTGTGCCAAGTAATGGTATTTTAAATACTTTTGTGGTAATATAAGTTATGATTTCATTCAGAAGAACTCGGGCATTAATTCAGGCCTACAGACCAATAGCTACAGAGCATGTAAGAAGCTATTTTGGTCTAAATCATAAGCCAGAGCCAGAAGTTCGAATTGGAATGCCGAGGGAAGAAGATCGATTGGTAATGGTTGCAGATATTAAACAAAGAAATCCAAATCAAAAAATTCCACTTTTTCTAAGGATAAGAACTGTGAATTACTTAATCAATCTTAGAGAATTCATGCTTGTTTATAGCGGAAGGGCAATCTTTCAAACAGGCAATATTTACCTATCACCATTTTCTGTGCCATGGGCAGAGGCAACAGAAATAAGAAAATTGCTTGTCCATGAGATAACACATTATTTCCAAATAGGTACCCCGCTTCAGAGAACGGACAAAACAGCTTGTAGCTGCGCAATTGAAGGTTTAGCTGAGCTTGCAGAAGCATCAGTTACAGATGTGCAGGAAATAAAACCATTTCAGTGGAGAGTTCTATCTAAAATCTTAATGTTAATTAGAAAAGTCATGGCACGCGTTTTGCGCTTGCCAGATTATGTAGGGCTAGGAATTAGTAAAATAGTTTTAAAGCTGCCTGAAAATATGAGACAGAGGATCGCAGATTTGCTGGATAAACATGAAAAACTCTTCGGACTATTACGGCTATCGCTTCATTACATAGGTTATAAGTTCGCAAAGGCAGTGGATGATGCACTTGGTCAAAATCATCCAAAAACATTTGAATTAATTGCAAACGATCCGCCCGCAACCTTAAAGGAAGTGTTTTGCCCCAGTGTATATTTATCTGCAAGAATTGGGAACGGGAAGGAAAGGGAAAAGGTTTAAAATCTTACATCGGACGAGTCCGTATGCGATCGCGATCGATTATCCTAGCTGCTATTTTTCTTTTACTGATTTTCCCAAAAGTATATTTTGCCGAAGTTCCTGAACATAATCCGGATCTTGATTCTAACTGCCCGCAAGGTTTCCAGTGGAGCAGGGGCACAGTTTCATGCAAGCAGGCAGACTGCCCGAGCGGCGCTGGCCGAACTTATACATATGAATGCAATTGCGGTGAGGCATGGGATAAGCCATTCCGAACTTGCTACGATCCAAAAAGACCGGGCCTTGCAACATCATGCGTTGCTGCTGGAGCAAAATGTCCAGGAGAAGAAGGCTCTGGACAAAATGGGCCTGGAATTATAATAAAACCACCAGGACCAGATAGTACAAACCAAAAGGAATGCGAGGTCGATGGTGCATGTCCGAGCGGATACAAATGCAATTTATTTAACAAATGCGAACCGCAAAATTGCAATGAATTGCTGTGCGCATTGCAGCGCGGGAGTTGCCAGAATGATGAATGCGTAATAGTCGATAAGTGCGCCAACGTCAGTTGCAGCGGGGTCAAATGCAGCGGAAACACATTAGAGTCAGGACCAGCGTGCAACCCTTATAATGGGCAGTGTGAATTTAAGGAGGAAAAACAATGCGAAAACGGGTGCACTTCGTTTGGAACGCGCTGCAGGATAGTTGTCGGAAGGATACTGTTTAAGGATTTGGACAATTCAACCAAACCACTAAAATTCGTCACGGTAGATGCTTCCTGGTATGATGAAAGAGGCAACTTGGTTGCAAACCTCCCAACCACATACTCCGGGACAGATGGCTCGGTTTATTTTTCTGAAAGTCAGTTAGATCAAATTGAGAATGGTACATTGGCAATAACTATTTCATTTAAAGACCAGTACAACAGAATACAGGTTATTGATACAACTTCTGCAGGCCTAAACCCAAACCAGGCCCAGAGGATGGCATCTCCTCTTGCAAAAGCAAACAAAAGCATCCAGGTAAAGGCAGGGGGAAACAAATATGACCTTAATCTTACTTTTACAAATCCCGGATCAGATGCAAAATTTGCCCGGTTTTATTACCATGCCATAGAAGCAGTTGAATTTATGGAAAATGAACTTGGGCTTCACCAAAAAAGTAAACCTGAAAATATCTACATGGATGTTCAAGGGACTAATGGTGCCTATCACGATGCAGCAAGTGGCCCTGGAGCCGTTGATAGAGGGGTTGTTTACAGCAGCCCGACTTCAGCTTACAACAACCCTGAATCGCCAACAAACCGGGAATGGCACGAATTTAGCCATCATACAATGTTTGAAAAATACGGGTTCTACTATTGCTGCACACCCAATAACCACGCTGGATATGCTAACCCTGATTCTATGGATTCGTATATGGAAGGATTTGCAGAATTTATGTCAATGATGATGCTGGACTATTATAATTATCCGAATAAAAACCTCTATTTTGTAGGCTCTTCGCCAATTAATATGGAAATGAATTACCGCGTAACTTCTTCGATAGGCACCATTCCTAATGAAGAACTTGCACTTGCAATGATCTACTACGACCTTCTTGATGGAGGAGAAAAAGACGATGATGGAGTGCAACTTACACGAGGCCAGATCTGGGAAGTAATTTCCTCAAAGCACAAATTTGCCAATGGCGAGCATTACATATTCAGCATTAATGATGCATACAATGCATTTAAAGCGCAAAAAACTCTTCCTCGCCTAAATGATGAATGGTTCAAGGATGCGGGCGTAACCAAGCTCGATGGGATATTTATCATGCATGGAGTTTATGCAGATGAAAATCACAATGGGGTGTGGAATCCGGGTGAGCCAATTGGCTATACGCTTAATGGCAACAAAAGCAGGTTAGGCGCAGCCGGTCCAACCCAACTGGACCAACTGGAAAACGGGCACTTTAACCGGCCAGCAGTCCTTGGCAGCTACATAAAACTGAACGTTAATGATGAAGAAACCGGCCAGGCAATTGGGGATTATCTTATACATGTCAAAGTGCATTCAGAAGGCAATGAAGAGGGGAAAGGGGTAAGTTATGATTATGAATTTGATACCCATCCAAACCCTAATGGCGAGATAAACCTGAACATGCCGCCAAAGGAAGATTACAAGACGACCATGGCTTTCTCATTTGGCGGGGATGAGAATTATGAGCAGAAAACAGAACAGTTCACCGTTACGAGCGATGAATTCTACCAAAAGTTAGATCCTGAGGTTCATACTTTTGCAACTTATTCAGCAACCCTTAAACCAAAGCCAAAACCAGTAGAATTGCCTCCAGTAGACCTGAAAACGATCCTCAAAAATTGCCCATGCGCATCGGCATTCGTTCTTATCGTGTTTTTAGGAGTAGGGTGCGCTAATTATCGAAAGAGCGAAGAAACAAGATCCAACATAAGTGACTATGCAGGCATATGGAATTGGATGAACAAAAAGGAAACAAAAAAGATAGAAAACAACATAAGAAAGAGAAGGAAAATAAGCAAACGCATAAAGCAGCTTTATGTTGAGCAATATTAATCTTCCAGCCGTTTTTTCATCTCATCAAGCCACACGCGCTCGCGGACAGTGTGGGGAGTAACTGAATTAGCGAGCCGTAGAAGCGGGTTTCTTGTAGAGTGAGAATTTAGGGCTTTCTTTTTTAATTCGCGCAGAAAAGTTGGATTTGCCAATAAAATTTGGATTATTAAGTTTTCAAAATGTTCTTTTTTGCGCCTCACCGATTGTAATTTTCTTAAGGCAGAAACTTCAGCAATGGTTCCGTGCCCCCTTACACGGGAGAGGTCCTTTGACAGGGTATAGTCCTGGCCCTGATATTTGCTAAGCTTGCTGATAAATTTGGCAAGAGGAATTTCTATTAATGAGCTACTTATAAGGACAAGCCATCCTTCCTTATTTAGGGCATTATCAGATTTTTTTAGTGCATCTATCGCATCAGACTTATCCATATTGGACATAATAACTCCGTGGAGAAACGGGTATTTTGCAAGCAGCGATTTTACTGATTCCGAACGCCGCAGGCGTTTTGCAACTTCCTTAAGTTGCAGCCTCCAGTTCCTAATTTCAGCTAATTTGGATGCTGCAAAATTAGCAGGGATCTCCTTAAATTCAAGCAGCCAGGATTTTTTTGAAATAGTCTTGCCAATGCAGTCATCCTCCATAAGAACGCCAAGAAGCTCAGGATAATATTTGTGAAGATAGCGAAATTCGTCAAGATTTAGCAGGATTTGGGCACGGATTTCGGTATTTTTCTTCCCTATTTCTTTGCGAACAAGAACCATTTCCTTCTTGATATCAGGATCGGCAGAGGTCCGATAATGTCGAATCAGTGCATCAGATCTTTCCTTTCGCTCGTGTATATACGCAGCGGCAGATTCAAGGAAATCTATTAAAAGCGTCATTAGTGCACCTTGAACTTTTCGGTAAAATTCTCGTAAGTTTGTTTCATTAAAAGGGCATCAAGATCGATCTTTGGTGACTCGCAGATCACTGTACCAGAATAGCCATTTTCAGCCAAAACTTTCATAAATGGCCTAAATGGGGGCTCATCTTTTGTCCCTAAATCAAGATGATTAAGCTCGCCTTTTTCAGAATAATTTATCTCCGAAAAATGGCAGTGGAACCTTTTTACATAATCTCCAAGCTCCCGCTCCAGAAGGTCAAAAATTGCCTTGTATTCTGATTCACCATTTATCCTAAAGTCTCCCCTTGCATGAAGATGTGCAAAATCAATCACAGGCTCCACAAAATCAAGTTCCTGCGACAGTTTGATGTTTTCAAGAAGCCCTCCAAAAGCAGATTTTTTCCCGACTGTTTCAGCACCTAAGCGGATCTTTATCTTATTTTGCTTAAGTTTTTCTTCAATTTCTAGGAGGGTCTTTTTCGCAGCTGCAAACGCCTCTTGGGGGCTGAGTTTTTGGTAAAAACCAGGATGGAAAACAGTTATGATCCCTCCACAAAGTGCAGTAGTTCGCGCGGAGTGGAAAATATGCCGGATTGTGTTTTCGCGTTTTGCCGGATCATTAGTGCAGAGATTGACATAATATGGTGCGTGCGATGAGAGGCGGATATCCAGATCGCCTGCAGCGCTTTTGATTTCTGCTGCAGAAACATCTTTCATCCTAACGCCATGGACAAACTCAAGTTCCATTGCATCTAAGCCAATATCCTTGCAGCATTTTACGCCAGAGAGGGTGCTTGTTTCCTTGCATGAAAGCGGGATGCCTGCCGGACCAAATCGTATGGACATGCTAAATAGAGTAAATTAACAGGAATAAAATGGTTGCTCTTGCAGTTATTCTATTAATAAGATGCCAGAGTGGTTTTTGCTTCTTTTTTATCGGTCTTTGCCATTCTTTTTGGAGGAATGCCAGAGAGTACGATTTTTCCCTTGTTGATCAATTCAAGTGGATCCAGATGCCTGCCTTTGTGACGATATTCAGCAGGTATTAGAAGGCTTGGAAAATTGTTTCGCTTTAGGAACGCAATAAAATGTTTTTCATCGTCCTTATAATGTGCCATAAATTCTTTTGCAGTATGAAAGCGGCCATTAGTAAGCGTGCCTTCTGGTCCCCGCATCCGCTCTACAAATCCGGTTGTTGCACCCACATGAAGATGAGGCCCATCTACCCTGCCAGTTGCACCAGTAAAAAGAAACGAATTATCCGAACCTTCTGCAATGGCTAATTTGCTCCCGATAGCTATTCCTTTTTCTGATAATAGTTTCATCGTATGTGGATCGTTATGTGCAAGAAGAAGGAAATAGGGGCTCTTTTCATCTGGAACAAATAAAACAAGCGCGTATCCTAATGGCCCTCCCTTGCTCATCCCAATTAAAAACGCAGATTGATCTTTGGAAATAGGAAGATCTAGCAGGGTTTTAGGCTCATAAAGAAGATCAATGCCCATATGATGCTCATAACCCCTATCAGCTCCAAAATGCAACCGGGGCCCTTGATTTCCCATAGACTTACTGAATCGTACTGCTGCAATGGGAAATTCCATTGGATCAGGAATTTTTTCTGCCAGTTCCTCGAGGGTCCGGACTTTCACCGGAAGTAAATCAAGTGTTTTGGTTGGACGGGCATGTTTTTTATCTTCTGCCATAAATTATCAGCCATGGAATCGGGTAAAAAATAAAAAATGAAATTTACCTTTACTGGCATGCATGTGTTCCCTGGTTGCAGACTTCGCCGGAAATGCAGTCAGAATCTACTGCACATTTTCCTACACGCGGTTTGCAGAAGTGGCTGCCATCGCAGCTTTGCCAGGACGCACAATCAGCAGTACTGTCGCATCGGTCCTTGCTCACAGTGCAGGTGTGGGTATCTGAACTACAGAATTGCCAGGAATTGCACTGGCCGTCAGTGCTGCAGAAACCCTGACGGGGCTCGCATTTATTGGATTTTAAATTGCATAATTGGTAGTCAGCGCAATTTCCATCATTTATGCAAAAACCTGATTTTGGTACACAGGTGTGTGAAGATTTTGAGTCTTTTGCATCGCAGGTTTGCCATACTTCGCATTCGCCATCAACATCGCAGCGTCCGCGTATAAGGGCGCAACGTTTTGTCTTAAGGTCGCAGGTCCTCCAGGAATCGCAGTCAGTATCCTTGCTGCAGTAGCCTGGCGCTGAAATGCACTTGTGGTTTGCTGGGCTGCAGATCTGGAGGTTGTCGCATTGTGAATCTGCATCGCAGTAGCCTGGCGCAGGACGGCAGGCCTGGTTCGTATCGCATACCTGCCAAATATCGCAGTCATTATCGACTTTGCACCTGCCAGTCTTGTAAGTACAAAGATGGCTCTTGGCACTGTCACAAACTTTTAAAGTATCATTACACTCGGAATCAACCTGGCAATAGCCAGGCGCCTGCACGCAGGATTTGGCAGTAGCATCGCAAACTTCCCAGCTCTTACAGTCCTTGTTGGTGGTGCATGCGCCCCCTTTTCCGGAACTGGTGCAGCCCATAAGGATGATACCCGCGCCTATAATCAAAACAGCAAAAAATATGGCTTTCATGGAGTTCCTTGTACGCGAAACGATTTTTAAACCCGAGTTTCGCAAAGGAAAAAAATCAAATTCACAAAAAAATTTCGCCCGGCCAAATGCACTCGGGCAATTTAATTTGGTAGCCTCGAGCCTAAAGTTGTTTTACGATCTTCGGGATTTCCCCTATATCCTTTATCGTAAAATCAGCTCCCGAAGACTTGTTGCGAGAATCGGAGTATTTGCCGGTTAATATTCTTACGGTATGCATTCCCAGGGCCTTTGCGGGCTTGATATCAAAATCCTCCCGATCACCAACCATGAGGCATTCGGTTGGTTTTGCGTTTAGGGTGTTGAGTATTTTGCGATAAAAAGAAGGGCCTTTTTGTGCACCTATCTCTTCGGAAACAAAAACATCATCAAAATAAAGCGCGATTCTCAGGCGGATAAGCTTATCCCATTGCTTTGTCGGGTTTCCGTTTGTAGCTGCATAAATTTTAAGGCCTTTTTCCTTGAGGGCAAGGAGGGTAAGTGGAACTTTTGGGTATGGCGCGATTGCAGTCTTGCTGTCATGATAAGCAGCAATGGCAGCAGCAACATATTTTGAAGGACTTTTTATTTTAAGGGATTTACACAGGTCGTTAAAATGATAAGGATAATTGGAACCTCTTTTTTTTATTATTTTTGAAAGCTCTTTGTTTATGCGATCAAAATCCGCGTTTGTACCCATTGCAATAATTGCGTTTATTGCATTTTTCCTGGCTAAGTTTGAAAATTCAGTTGAAGGAAATAAAGTATCGTCGATATCGAAAAGGATGTGTTTTAGCATATCTACCAACTAAGTTTTCTAGTCAGAGATTTTAAATCATTGGTATTGACCGGAAGAAGAGTGAAGATAAGGACAGATTTTAGCAAAAATTTGTCCGTGGAGAAATTCGGAAGAATTTCTCCTGTAGCGAACCGGGTTCGCTACGCATTGGCATGGAGCAACGCTCCATGACAGTCAAAAAGCTTTCCAGCTTTTTGCCATGGAATTTGCAAATTCCAATATAATAAAAAAATTATTCGACTTTAGGGCTTTCAATGTCATCTGGAATTATACTAACTGTTTTCATCTCATTAAAGCAGCTAGTTGGGGCATTGGAACTCGGTGGAAGAGCTAGGGAGGGAGTAAAGTCCACTGAGTGTATAGTTCCATTCATCTTACAAATTGCAACTCCACTGGCAAGTGAAGGTTTGCCAGCTGGATCAAAAAGCACACGATAGCTTAAGTCTAGTGTTCCACTATGATCAGGGCAACTGGCTTTTGATCGTAAGGAAAATCGATTAAGAGTCCTTGAATAACGTTCAAGAGCAGCCTGATAATCTGCAAGCACTTTTTTATCGGCATCCTGAGGACAAGGAGGAAGTTTTGCCACTGGAGGTAGTTTCACTGTTTTTTTCTCGCAATTAGCAGGACATTTGCCGAAAAATGGATTAGGCGCTTTTTGTCCTACTCCGCCGATTGTGAAAAGAAGAGTTGGACTACATTTATCGACATAAATAGGGATACTTGTCCCATTTGGAAGTCTATATTCGACAACAGTCTTTTTCTTTTTTGGATCACCGCAGTCAAGTCTGAATGGAGGTTCTGCTAGCAGTTTGTTCGATTGGCAGCTTTGACCTTCTGGGCAAGGTTTGCAGTTTTCTTTAATTATGGCACCAGAAGGAGGGGGTTCCGTTTTGGTAACTAAAGCGCCGTTATTTTGGTCTCCCTTAATTTTGTGATAAATGCCTTCAGCACAAGGCCTTAGGAACAGTGCTCCAAGAGCTACAACTCCGATCTCAACGGCAGTTCGTATTCTTCGTTTCTCCTGTGGGGTTCGTTGTTGGGATGAATTCATAAATAAAACCTCAAAACCTCAATTGTGGTAAATTATATTACACAGAGGTTATATATAAATGTTTCTCTGGATGATAAAAAATGGAAAAAAACTTATTTGCCACTTCTCTTCGGCAAGAATGCATATGCAATACCTGCTGCAGCAGCTCCAACAACGGAAGAAACAACCCAATTAGGTGTTTGTGATACTCTTGCGAAAAAGTCTGTAAACGGGTGAACTAAATTTGCAATTGCAGCCACACCTACTGCACCCGAGACCGAGGTGATTACAACATCAACTGGCCGAATAATGTGAGGTGCTTTTCTAATCGTAGTCGCTTCCTCTGCGCGCTGTGCTTGTGCAGCGGATACTTGGGCGGGTGCCTGAACCCGTGGTGCAACTGCCCGAGGACCTTCCCTCGGAGTAACTTGTGCAGGAGCTGTGCGTGGTGCGGACCGTACTTGCGCGCTGGGAGCCGGAGCAGGACCGGGAATTGTTGCTGCCGAAGGCGCTACTCTAGGTGCAGAAAGATCAAAGCGGACAGTAACTTTCACATTGCCAAAACGGACCACATCACCACTTTGAAGTTTGTGTTTATTTATTAAGTCTCCGTTAACAGATGTGCCTCCTGTAGACGCCAGATCAACCACGAAAACACCATTTTCGGCTGGATTAGGGTTACCGGTTACGGTTTCAATTACAGCATGCATACGGGATACGGATGCATGATCTATATGAAGATGAGAACTGGATAATTTGCCTACTTTTATTACCTCCATAGTTAATATTCCGCTAACTGGTGCTGCTAGTGCTGGATCTTGAATTTCAAAAGTTATTGGAATACCTGATACTTGCCCCTGGTGGAATGCTGCGTTTAATGGCTCGAGCACGAGGGGTGCTACGGGGGGTGCTGCAACAGGAGGGGCTGGACCTGGACGAATCACTACTGGAGCAGGAGCCGGGCGAGTAGTAGCCCACACAACCGGACGAGCTGGTACCGCAGCAGGTGGTTCTGGAGTAACTAAACGCGGACGGCCAGGAAGCTCGGCTGTTGCAAAAGGATCGAGAGAATTACGAAGAGGTTGTTCAGCTGGATCTGGAGAATCACGCGGGGGTTGGTCAGGAGTTGGAGAACCCTGCAGGGGTTCTAGCTGGAGATCGCCGGGGCGCTGAACTGGAACTACACCACCTCCAGCTCTAAGCACCATTTCGAGACTAGGCGTACCGCCGAACACAGTTGATGAACGATCTGAATCTGGTGGAGATGACGCTTCGCTGCGATTAATGATCAAAAGGTCGCCTTCTTTATCATAATGAACGTGAATAGTAGCTTGAATGGTGCGGGAGCTTACGTTTATTGGAACCGGGTTAGCTGCATCGCTAAGTGCAAGTTTAGTATGAGTTTCATAGTTTTGTGGGCCAGATTCCGGATTAAATATTGTGAATGTGACAATATCGTCGTTTTTTAGTCCAGTATATTGAACACTTAGGCCATCAAGATAGGTCACCTTTTGGGCAGATATAGAATTTGAATCTTGACAAGGCATAAGAGAATAGGATGTACCAGGTGCAGCATGGTCGAAAAAGAGGGTATCTTTGTTATGAGCTGATGCTTCGGTCTCTGATATTGAATAGGATAACCGGTCTCCAGTAATTGCAAGATTAAGGAAAAGGCCTGACTCTGATGGGATAGAGATTGTAGGTGTAGCTGGAGTTAATAACCTGCGAGCGGGATTACTATTTTGATCGTCAAACTCTGCTCGATCTCTGAAAACCCGTACTGAAAAATTAATCTCACTACCCCGCTCAGTACGAGTAAGAGCTAGGATCATTCCATTGCAGAGGGATTGTATTCGATCCGAAGGATGAAGGGAAAAAACTATACCTAAATAAGAATCGCTAGGAGCTGGGGCGGGTTGAGGGGCAGGTCGCGCAGCTGGCGCATCGGAAAACACACCACTAAAATCGAGATCGTCTTGAGTGGTAGGACGTGCTGAAGCGCCCAAGTCAGGGGCTTCTGGCGCTTGTCCTGGACCATCATCTAAATCAACTTCTACTCCTGGTCCTAATGCATCAGGCACTTGAGGAGGATTTACAGGTCCAGGTGCTAAAGCAGGTGGAGGCTCTGGAACTTCTATGGGTTCTTCTTCAGTTTCTCCCAAACGTAATTCTTCTCGTGCAGCAGCAGCTTGATCAGTGAGATCCAAAGTTGGCTGTCCGGATATTCCAGATTCAGCAGCTGCTGGCTCTGGTTCGGCTGGAGCAGCAACTTCAGGTTCTGGCACTTGGCCATCTAGGACAGCAAGTGCTTCTGCAACTTCTGGTGGAACAACTCGTTCTGCAGTATTTGCAAACCCTGCTTCTACTTCAGGACCGGACTGTGGATCAGGTAAACGCGGGAGCAATGTTGAAACTACCGGAGGAGCAGGCCCGGTTTGAGCGGGTGCTGGAGTTGTTTCTGCTGATGGCACCTGAGGAACTGGTTCTTCATGAACGGGTTCTGGAACTGGAGCAACAACTGGAGCTGGTTCGGGAGCTGCTATGGCTCCTGGTGGCGGTGGGGCAGGGGTATATCCTCGCCCTGAACCTGGACGAAATTCCCTTACAAAAGAATCTTCATCCCCTGGTGCAGCAACAGGTGGAGCTTGTTCGGAAGGAGCTGATAATTGAGGAACAGGAACTAGAGGAACTTGCGCAGGAGGAGCAGATTGTTCAGGAGCTAAACCTGGTGCCGAAGCTGGTGGTAAATGTTCTGCTGCCGGTTCTTCTGCTGCCCGCTCGCCTTTAAATTCCTGGGGTGCAGGTTTTTTAGCTCCTGGACCCGCAAACTTTTGTCGCCCTGGTTTAAATGCCATATTTAACCAGCCTCAGATTGTGCTCCGCGTGGTGCTAACATTTCTATAGACAGGTCGATTATTCTTTGGGCAGTAGCCACATCAATTGGGTCTTCAGTTGCTCTAGCCATAATTGTGCCTGTGTCAAGGCTTGCAAAGATATTTAGCAGTTCTCTAGCCCGAGTCTGAACTTTCACAGCAGCTTCTTGAGCATCCGGATCATCAGCGGCAGCATGATCCTTTGCAAGTTTTCCTGGTTCAGAGAATGCGAATAAACTTAGAGTGTGCGCAGTTTGCAGAGGATATTTCCCAAAAGCGTCCAAGGTATCGGGAATGGGATTATAAGAGGCATCGTCTTCGGATGGCCCTCTAAGGACATTGAACAACGAATTATCAAAGTTATATGCCCCGCCATCCAATGTCAGCCTGGCGCGTTCTACAAGCCGTTCCGGAGTCATGCCTTCTTCGCTAACAGCGTTCATGAGATCCAAAACAGGACGGAATTGTTCAACTCTTGCAGCACTTGCAGCAGCTTCTACAGCGTTGGCAGTAATGTCGGCTAGAGCGGCCTTAATGCCCTCAAGGCCAGAATAAACTGTATCGCCGATAGTATGTGAAAATGCATCAATTGCAGTTTTTGCACCAACTGCCTGCTCTCGGGCGGCTTCGGCTGCACCTTTTGCAGTAACCGCTCCATCTCGGGCAAGTTCTGCTCCAAGTTTAGCTGCAGTAGCTTCGCCAACCTTAGTTTCGATTGATGTGCGTGCAGCACGCGCTGCTCTTTCAATAGCTACTAAACCACCAGATATGCTAGTTCCTATACCTGCAATTGCGGTTTCAACGGCGGATCTTGCAGATTCGACTGCGGTAAGATGAGATTTTGCCTCGCCAGAGGAACCTTTCGCTTCGCCTGCAAATCCACGTGCCTGGTCTCGGGCGGTTTCTGCCCTTACAGCAGCTTCGCCAGTCTCTTTTTTATCTCGGGCAACATCTTGCCCTATAGCAATTACATTTCTAACACGAGCCTCTGTTGCGGCTGAGGAAGTAAGAGCATCACCTGCAGCACCTTCTGCTTTTCTGACCAATCTTTCAAGGTCGTCTCTTCCTGCAGCAGCTTTTTCTGCTGCAGCGTTGGCTTCTTGAGCTGCGCTGGTAGCCTTTCCTGTGGCGGTGTTAGCTCTTTCGGTGGCAACGCTAGCATTAGCTGTTGCTTGTTCTGCGCCAACAATAGCGTCTCTTACCTTCTGATAGCCCTCGCTAAGAGCTTCGGATAATGCAGTTTTTGCCTCTCCTGCTTTTTTGACAGCTCCTTCGAGTTTCCTGGCCAGAGTCTCAAATAAAGTTGTTCTGACACCCAAAGTTTCAATAGAATTTGATACTCTCAAATTTGCCCGTGCTGCCTGTCCAAGTAATCCGGCCTCACCATCCAATTGCGTAACCAAAGTTTCGCCGCGGACAACAAGAGGATCAAGGGCACTTATTCGTGCTACAGCTTCTGCTGCAACTCGGGTAGATCCTTCAGCTTCAGTTGCAGCTTCATCTAAAGCAACTCGAGTTTCCTCTATATGACCAACTCGATTTTTCAAATCGGTAGTATCTTGAGCAACAGCAGAAACAGATCTCTTTAGTTCGTCAACAGTTTGTTCTGCGGCATCAAGCCTCGTGGTGACACCAGCTACGGCTTGCTCGGCTCGTTTAGCCCTTGCAGCTGCCACTCTGGAAATTTCTTCAGGAGTCGTAGCAATCTTTTTATCAGGCGGCCGGGGAGGCGATCCTCCAGAAGGAGGCTCGGTAAGTGGTTGTGCCCCACCATTTGGTCCACCTGGTTCCGCTGCCCTAGCTACGGGTTTTGCTGCTTCTCTTGGAACTTGAACTGGCCCACTTGGACCTACTTTTCCTTTATCTACTCCTTCTCCGGACAAACATACCACCTCAATAGTATTAATATTTGTTGTAGGATATAATGTAGTGTGTACAGTATTTAAAGGTTTCTGTTAGTAAAAAATTGTGGATTTGATTTGCTATTTATAAAACTTTTGGTTTTTTGCTTTTGCTAGACTAAAGATAGCCTACACAACTCCCATAGCATATTATACTCGTACAAATTAAAAAGGCTCTCGAAAATATTGGGCTATTGTTCGGATGCTGAGAATCTGCAGCTCCAGGGTCTTAGCCATTTAGAAGGAGCCATTTCCATAGAGGAATAAAAATTATGCCGTGTTCTTGTTTTTCAGTGTTTTCGGTTATCAAAACAAGTTCTTTTACTTTATTTTTATATTGAAGCTTAAATTCTCTTAAAGAGAGAATCTCGCGTTCATTAATCTCATCCGCATATGAAACGTTCAGTGCAGTTAGGGTCTGGTCATTATTTTTTATTACGAAATCAACTTCCCTTTTGTTTTTCCAGTAATATAGGTCTTTTTTCCTGCTTTTTAATTCAATAAAAACGCTATTTTCTGCCAGTTTCCCAAGGTCTTTGGAAAACTTAAAACTAACGGCATTTCTTACCCCATTGTCTATGCAATAGATTTTTGAAGGCAGTGTTTTTTGCTCTTTGAAAGAGTAAGAAAAATGATCTAATGTGAAAAACAGGAATGCCTCTTTGTAATAGCTTAGGTAGTCTTTTATCGTATCATATGAAATGCCAAGTGCAGTTCTTATATTCCTCAAGGAAATAAAACCAGTAAAATTAGTCATTAGAAATAGTGCAAGGTCTTTTGCCTTTTGGCTGTTTAAATTATAACGGTCTATTATGTCCTTGTATAAGATATCATCAAAATATTGTTCCAGGAGTTTTATTTTGAAATTTTCCGATTTGAAGAAAACCTCTGGGAAACCGCCTGATTCGAGATACTCTTCAGTGTATTTGAGAATAGAAAACTTTGTTTTTTCAACCAGTATCCCCTTCTTTAAGTCAGAACGATCAGGAGTTATTCCTTTAAATAATAAAAATTCTTCAAAACTTAAGGGGAATATTTCATAAGAGACATTGCGCCCTGTCAACAAAGTAGAATATTCTTTTTTCAGTAAGTAAGAACAAGAACCTGAAATAACGAACTTATCTGGGGTTTTTAGGTCATATTTTTTTCGTATCCAGGACTCCCAATCTTTTTTCCTGTGAATCTCATCAAGAAAAATATAAGCCTTTTTATCAGGGTTAAGCTCTTTTCGATATGCCAGATAAATGTCGTCTAAGTCATCTTTTGAAAGTTTCTTATCTTCCAGGTTTACGAAAAGTATTTGTTTTGCATCAACGCCATTTTTTAGTAAATGGTCTATCATCTGATACAGTAGCGTGCTTTTTCCAGACCGCCTTACCCCGGTAAGTATGGTTATCTCTTTTATCTCAATTGAGTCAATTATTTGAACATAAACGGGCCTGGATTTCCCCACTAACTCGCTAATTGCATTTCGGTCAGCCCACCAGGGATTCCACTCATTCAATTTACTTATATTCATGTTACATTATATCGTAACAAAAAGTATTTAAATGTTACGTTCAAACGTAACAGTCATAGAGATTCATCTGAGGGCAAGGGAAGCAGGCTTGATTGCATTATAAGTCTTCTTATCATAGTAAGAAATATTGACAGTTTTCTCTTATTATAATAAGAAATAATTCCCAAGAAAAGTTCCATGGTTTTGTATTTTTTCCTCTGAAGTTAAAAAGGCTCTCGACATTTACGCAGTATTTGAAATGCTACAAAAAACCAGAAAAAACCCATTAGCACAATGTCGTAGTATGATGGTCAGGTATAACCGGCGTGTGCAAAGCATAGGCAAGGGAAAGGGTCTTAAAATCAACAGGCTTTCCTCTTTGGATATTTTCCCGTATAAAACGCGCTACGTCCGTCAGGAATACGCTTCCGTAGGTAAGCTGGTATCGCTCAGAAGAAAGTAAAAATTGCGTCCTTGGCAGGTTAACATTCTCCCACACCCCCGCAGCATGGCAGGAATTTACAATGACGAGTTTTTTTGACGGGCTTGCAATTAGTAAGTCGGATATCTGGGTTTTACCCAGGCGGCCATCATATAAGGAAATTGAATTTTCACGCCCATGTGCATAGAGCACGACAATTGCAAGCGAATCAGGATGCTCATTTATGACATCCTCCCCACCCTAAAGGGTGGGGTTTCCTTTTTTGGGATGTCAAAAACTCACAAGAGTTTTTTGTACTGATTGATTTTGCACATATTTTCTTACAGTCTTCAGATCAACATCACTAACCGTCCTGAAGAA